>NZ_JBYSXE010000029.1:0-48121 GCF_058781925.1 Sphingobium sp. FW306-1B-F04DB
CCGTTGCCCCCCGCCGCCCCCGCCGCCAGCAGCGGCGCGACCGCGGGGATGATCCCGATTCCGACCACGACCATCTGCGCTGCGATCACGCTGCCATCGTCGAGGCGCACCCCCGTGACATGGCCGCCTTCGCCCACCAAACCCGTCACGCACGCCTCGAGCTGCACATCGACGCCGTGCGCGCGGTGCTCGGCCTCGTAGAAGCGCGACAAGGGCTCGCCCGCGACGCGCGCGAGCACGCGCGGCAACGCCTCGAGCACGGTCACTTTCTTGCCCGCCTTGGCAAGCACCGCGGCGGCCTCGAGCCCGATATAGCCGCCGCCCACGACCACCACATCGGTGGTGGTGTCGAGCGCCGCCATCATCGCGTCGGCATCGGCCCGCGTGCGCACGACATGCACGCCTTCAAGCTCCGTCCCCGCGCACCCCAGCATCCGCGGCGTGCCCCCCGTCGCCCACACGAGCTTGCCGAAGCCGATCACCGCGCCATCGGCGCAGGTCACGGTCCTCGCCTTCGCATCGACATCGGTCACGCGCCGCCCCGTCAGCAGCGCGACATTGCGTTCCTCCCAGAAACGCGCGGGGCGGATCTGGATGCGCTCGAACGCCTTCTCGCCCGACAGATATTCCTTGGACAAGGGCGGGCGCTCATAGGGGATTTCGGGCTCGTCGCCGATGATCGCGATGCTGCCCTCAAAACCCTGCTGGCGCAGCCCGATCGCCACCTGCGCACCACCATGCCCCGCGCCGACAATGAGCACGTCAAAGAAGTTCATCGACGGCTTTTCCCGTTCCCTGATTGGTTTGAGGCGCGTCTAGCCGCGCCTCAGCGCGCGGTCGATCAAGAAAAACTGCGGCATTACATTGTTCGACAATCGCCCGCGTCACGCGATCAATCGCGACAGAAGCCTTCCGACTGCTTTATCATCAGGCAATTCTTCTTGCCCGCCAGATATTTGAGGCCCGTCTCGTCACCGCTGGCCTTGCGGATCGTTTCTTCCACACCGCCGCGCGTGAAACGGATCGTGTCGTCAGCAGCGGTACCCTTGTAGCTTTGGGTGCCGTCGAGCAGCGTGACCTTGACGTCATAGCCGCCTGGCGCGCCCGCCTTGGCGATATCGAGTACCAGGCCTTCCGGCCCCGTCCATTTGCCGACCCAGGCGTCGGTCGCAGCGCTCCCGGCCCCGTCTGCCATATTGGCTTCGATCATGTTCGCATCCACCGGTTCCTCGTTGGCGGGAACCTCCTCGACATTGGCGGCCGCCATATCATCGGTCAGCGTGGCGTTGTCAGCGGCCTTCTCGCCACAGGCGGAAAGCAGTGCGACGGCGGCGATCAGGGGAAACGTGGTGCGCATAGGGTCATCCTCAAAAGCTCGGCTGGTCAACGCGGATATAGAGCCAATGGCTCCCCCGCTGTCCATGCCCATATTGGGTGGCGTTTCGCGCGTGGCTCGCCTAGAGCCTTTCCCGGCAAGACGTGCGTCTTGCCGGATGAGAAAGGCTCATAAAATGAGTCTGGAGCACTTCCCGACCGAAAAACCGGTTCCCACTTTTTCGGGAAGTGCTCTAGAGAGCGCGCATCCGACTCATCCGCAAATTTTGGGAGCGCATCATGCGTATCGCCATCGCATCCGATCACGCCGCAATCGAGCTCAAAAAGGTGCTGGGCGAGTGGGCGCGCGAGCAGGGACATGAAGTCACCGACCTCGGCCCCGCGACGATCGAAAGCGTCGACTATCCCGATTATGGCTACAAGCTCGCGCAGGCGATCGCAGATGGCGAGGCTGACCGCGGCATCGCGCTGTGCGGCTCGGGCATCGGCATCTCGATCGCGGTCAATCGTCACCCCGCCGCGCGCTGCGCGCTGGTGTCCGATCACCTGTCCGCGCGCCTTGCGCGTGAGCATAATGACGCCAATGTCATCGCGATGGGCGCACGGCTGATCGGCCTCGACATCGCCAAGGACTGCCTGGCGGTGTTCCTCACCACCGAGTTCGGCGGCGACCGCCATGTCCGCCGCGTCGAGAAACTCTCCCATCCCCGCTTCGAGAAGGAGTCCGCATGAGCACCAATCCCGCCAATTTGAGCGACGTCCAGCCCACCGGCTTCTTCACCCGCAACCTTGCCGACGCCGATCCTGCGGTGTTCGCGGGCGTGACGCACGAGCTGGAGCGCGAGCAGCACCAGATCGAGCTGATCGCATCGGAGAACATCGTCTCGCGCGCGGTGCTCGAGGCGCAGGGCTCGGTCTTCACCAACAAGTACGCGGAGGGCTATCCGGGCAAGCGCTACTACCAGGGCTGCGCGCCTTCGGACGAAGTCGAGACGCTCGCGATCGAACGCGCAAAACAGATGTTCAACTGCGGTTTCGCCAATGTCCAGCCGCACTCGGGCGCGCAGGCGAACGGCGCGGTGATGCTGGCGCTTACCAAGCCCGGCGACACGATCATGGGTCTCAGCCTCGACGCGGGCGGCCACCTCACCCACGGCGCGCGCCCCGCGCTGTCGGGCAAGTGGTACAATGCCGTGCAGTACGGCGTGCGCGAGGACGATCACCTGATCGATTTCGATCAGGTCGAGAAGCTCGCCAGGGAACACAGGCCCACGCTCATCATCGCGGGCGGATCGGCCTATCCGCGCCATATCGACTTCGCCCGCTTCCGTGCGATTGCCGATGAGGTCGGCGCGATCTTCATGGTCGACATGGCGCATTTCGCGGGTCTCGTCGCGGGCGGCGTCCACCCGACGCCCTTCGATCACGCGCATGTCGTCACCACCACCACGCACAAGACGCTGCGCGGGCCTCGCGGGGGCATGATCATGACCAATGACGAAGCCATCGCGAAGAAGATCAACTCGGCGGTATTCCCCGGCCTTCAGGGTGGCCCGCTGATGCACGTCATCGCCGCCAAGGCGGTCGCGTTCGGCGAGGCGCTCCAGCCCGAGTTCAAGAGCTACGCAAAGGCCGTGGTCGAGAACGCCAAGACGCTCGCCGCGACGCTCAAGGAGCGCGGCGCCGATCTGGTCTCGGGCGGCACCGACACGCACCTCGCGCTTGTAGACCTGCGCCCGCTCGGCGTGACGGGCAAGGACGCCGACGAGGCGCTCGAGCGTTCCGCGATCACCTGCAACAAGAACGGCATCCCCTTCGATCCCCTGCCGCCCACCAAGACCAGCGGTATCCGCGTCGGCAGCCCCGCGGGTACGACGCGCGGTTTCGGCACCGCCGAGTTCCGCGAGATCGGCAACATGATCGCCGACGTGCTCGACGGGCTGAAGGCCAAGGGCGAGCATGGCGATCCGGTGGTCGAGGCCGACGTGAAGGCCCGCGTCGGCGCGCTGTGCGACCGCTTCCCGATCTATCCGGGGGTGTGATCCTTGAAGTGCCCCTTTTGCGGTCATGAAGACAGCCAGGTAAAGGACAGCCGCCCCACCGAAGACGGGGCGGCGATCCGCCGGCGGCGCCAGTGCGAGGGGTGCGGCGCGCGCTTCACCACCTTCGAGCGCATCCAGCTGCGCGAGTTGACCGTGGTGAAGAGCGAAGGCCGCCGCGAACCTTTCGACCGCGAAAAGCTCGAACGCTCGATCGCCATCGCCTGCCGCAAGCGCGCGATCGATCAGGGGCGCATCGACAAGCTCGTCTCCGCCATACAGCGCCAGATCGAGACGAGCGGCGAGAGCGAGGTGACGGCCAATCAGCTCGGCAACATGGTGATGGACGGGCTGAAGGCGCTCGACAGCGTCGCCTATATCCGCTTCGCCTCGGTCTACAAGGACTTCACCGAAGCCAAGGATTTCGAGGATTTCGCGGGCAGCGTGAAGGAAATGGGGGACAAGTGATCCCCTCCCCTGCCATTGTCCTCGTTCGCCCCCAACTCGGCGAGAATATCGGCAAGGCCGCGCGTGCGATGCTCAATTTCGGGCTGACCGAAATGCGGCTCGTTTCCCCGCGCGACGGCTGGCCCAATCCCTCTGCGGGCCCCGCCGCATCAGGCGCGGATATCGTGCTCGAACGCGCGCAGGTGTTCGACAGCGTCGCCGAAGCCGTTGCCGATTGCCAGCACATCTATGCCACCACCGTGCGCAAGCGTGGTGTCACCAAACCCGTCGTCACTCCCGAGCAGGCCGCGCACGAGATGCGCGCCGCGCCCGGCAAGTCAGCAATTCTCTTTGGCCCCGAACGCTCGGGGCTCGAGACCGACGACGTCGCGGTGGCGCGCAAAATCCTGACCGTCCCGATCAATCCCGAATTCGGTTCGCTCAATCTGGCGCAGGCGGTGATCCTCGTCGCCTATGAATGGTCGAAAGGCGAAAGCCTAGCGAGTCCGCCTAGTGTCGAGATCGACCCGCCCGCGCCACAGGAGGAACTCGACGGCATGATCGGGCAGTTGGACGTCATGCTGGACAAGGCCGGCTATTTCTTCCCGCCCGACCGCGCCCCTTCCACCAAGCGGACGCTGCGCACGCTGCTCACCAAGCCCGGCTGGAATTCAATGGAGGTCCGCACGCTGCGCGGCGTGCTCTCCAGCCTCGCCAATCCGCGTCAGCGCTGATCGAAGACGTCGAGTTCATAGGCAATCGACGCCTCGACCAGATGTTCCCACAGCGCCTCGGCGATCGCGGGTGGAAAGCCGTTACCCGCCGCATTGGCACGTGCATTGGCGATCACTTCGGCCTTGCGCGCTTCGTCACGCACCATGCCGCGTTCGGGCTTGATCCGTGCCGCCGCCTCCATGAAGCGGAAGCGTTCGCCCAATAGCTTCGACAGTTCACGGTCTATGGAATCGACGCCGACGCGGACCTCGACCATCGTCTCGCACAACTCGGCTGATTTGCGTTGTTCGGTCATGCCGGCGATCTAGCGGCGCAAAACTGCCACGTCGAGCGCGCAATAATCATATATACATTTGTTCGGAAATATGTTTGATCGCCGCATCTTAAGTTCGCGCAAAAGGTAGTAAGCAATGCGCATGTTCGCTGTTCTCGTCGCATCGGCGTTGATTGTTGCCCCGGCCTTCGCCGCTGATGACAAAGCCGAAAAATCTGAAGGCAAGAAGATCTGCCGTACCATCAAGCTGGATACGGGCACGCGTCTCAGCGGCAAGAAGGTCTGCAAGACCGAAGCTCAATGGGCCGCCGCCGAAGCCCGCACCGCCAACGATCTTCGGAGCCTTCCAAACAGCTCGCGCTGATTCAAGCGGCGGGCGCCCTTCCCGCCGCTCTCCGGCTTGACTTTCCTGCCAGCGCGCGTATTAGCGCGCCCTTCGCAATTGGCTCCGCACCCCGGTGAAGCGGTGGCCCTGCCCAGATCCATGATCACAGCAGAGCGGTACCGGGACTAACCCGTCCCTTGCGGGCGGATCATGTTGTAGCAATTGAAGGAACTGACATGTCGAAGCGCAACAGCGCCAAGTACAAACTCGATCGCCGCATGGGCGAGAACATCTGGGGTCGCCCGAAGAGCCCCGTCAACCGCCGCGAATACGGCCCCGGCCAGCACGGCCAGCGCCGCAAGGGCAAGATGTCGGACTTCGGCATCCAGCTCCGCGCGAAGCAGAAGCTCAAGGGCTATTACGGCGAAGTCACCGAGAAGCAGTTCAAGAAAGCCTATTTCGAAGCCGCCCGCATGAAGGGCGACACCGGTCAGAACCTGATCGGCCTGCTCGAGCGTCGCCTCGACGCGCTCGTCTACCGCGCCAAGTTCGCCCCCACGATCTTCTCGGCGCGCCAGCTCGTGTCGCACGGCCACATCTATGTGAACGGCGTGAAGTGCAACATCGCGTCGCGCCTGGTGAAGCCGGGCGACGAGATCACGCTGGGCAAGAAGGCGCAGGAAATGGCGCTGGTCATGGAAGCACAGAGCCTCGCCGAGCGCGACATCCCCGATTACGTCGCGCCCGACGGCGCCGCCAAGGTCACCTTCACCCGCGTGCCCTCGCTCGACGAGGTGCCCTATCCGGTGAAGATGGAACCGAACCTGGTCGTCGAGTTCTACTCGCGCTGATCCGGCCTCTCGGCCAACGAACAAGAAAGGGCGGCCCCTCGGGACCGCCTTTTTCTTTTTGCCTTACAAACCGAGTGCTGTACGAATGAAGGCGTCGCTCTTCTCCAGCATCTCGGAGCGTACCTTCGAATCACGAAGATCGTGAGCCAGCCGCGGATAGACGATCAATTCCGCGCTCTTTCCGGCATCCTTCAACCTGTCCGTCATCAACTGCGATTGCTCGAGCTTGACGTTCGCATCCAGATCGCCGTGGAACATCAGCACCGGCGCCTTGATCTGCGCGGCATTCTGCGCCGGTGATCCTTCGCGGACATGCGGTCCGGTGCCGATGAACGCCTGCACTGCGGGACCATTCGTGTAGTTGCGCGCGCTTTGCTTTAGCTGCTGCAGGTCGGTGACGGGCGCGATCGCCACGACCGCCTTGAAAAGATTAGGCTCAACTACGTTCGATTGAAGCGCGGCATATCCGCCATAGGACCAGCCCACGATCGCCATTTTAACGGGGTCAGCCACGCCCGACGATATCAGCCAGCGCGCGCTGTCGTTGACGTCCCCGATCGCGGTGCGCCAGGACTGGAAGCCGTTCTTTTCGAACCACGCATCGCCATAACCAGCCGAACCACGGAAATTGGGCTGCAGCACGGCAAAGCCGCGATTGGCGTAGAATTGCGCAAGCCAGTCGAAGCCCCATTCGTCGCGCGCGCTCGGCCCTCCATGCGGCATGACGATCGCGGGCAGACCGCGGCCGTCGCTCCCCGGCGGCAGGGTGAGATAACCGGGCACCATTGTGCCATCGGCCGCCGGAAAACTGATCGGCTTCACCGTCGCAAGCTTCACACCCTCGAGCTGCGGGCGCTGCAGCAGGACTTCCTCCAGCTTCTTGGTGTTCTTGTCGAAAACGAAATAGCGCCCGGGATCGGTATCGCTTCCCGCCCACAGCAGGATGCGGCTCTCATCAAGGCTCGCATCGATGAAGTGGATCAGCGGCAGGCCCGGCAGCGCCTTGGAAAGCGAAGCGGAGAGTGCCTTGAGCGCGGGATCGAAATAGGTCGCCTCCCGCTTCTCGGTCACATAGGTCGCTCCCACGACGCGCCCCTGACGGCCGAAACGGATCAGCCCGTCGACGTCGACCTGCGGATGCTCGAAAACCAGCCTGTCCCCGAACGATCCGTCGAGCGACACCGCGTAAACGGCGCGCTTGCCGCTGATCTTGCGAAAGCCATAGACGACGTCCTTGTCGCGATCGACTGCGACTGGCGCGAAACCGATCTCGGTCAGTGTGTCGAACGTGTCGAGCCGCTCGAGCTTCTTTTCGCCCTTGCGGCGGTAATAATAGATCAGTTGCGACGTCTCATAGCCCGTCGCGCCCTTGAGCTGACCCACGCCCTGGATCCGCACGTCGCCGTGTCCGTCCGATATATATTCCACCACATCGGCGCTGCTGTCGGCGACGAGTTCCGATTTGCCCGTCCTGGTGTTTACCTTTTCCACGGCATAGCCGCGGAAGCCGTTCTGCCCGACAAGGACGACGTCCTCCTCGTCGGGCAGCCAATCCACGACATTGCCCCCGAACAGCGTGGGCCGGCCGTAATAGCGGTCGAGGCTCCGGTCGCTGACGAGCTTCAGGTTCGAGCCATCCGCATCCACCGCGACCAGCCGCGAAAGGGTGGTGGGCTCATCATCCAGCCGCGTGGCAATTTGCGTGGTGATGAGCAGTTGGCAAAGCAGGCGCTGGTTCGAGACCCAGCGGCAATCGGACAGGCGCTTGGGAAGGCCGTCGGCCATCAGCGCCCGATGCGGCTTTTCTCCCGACCCTATCGAAACCGTGTAAAGATCTGTCCCGCGCTCGCCCACCGCGCTGATGAAGGCAAGCTTCGTCCCGTCAGGCGAAAGGGTGACATAGTCCACGTTCGGGCGCAGGCCGAACAACGCTGCCGCCTCCGAGGCGGGCTGGGCGATTGCGACGGGCGAACCATAGAGAGCCGCAACGATCGCTATCAGAAATCGGGGCATTCCGGCTCCATGCATTGGGTACCTCTTGCGTATTTGGGCTGGCCGAACGGGCGGCCGGAAACGGCCGCCCGTTTTTCATTCACTTGATGCCCAGCGATGCCCGCAGGAATGCGTCGGACTTGCCCAGCATCTCGGTCCTGACCATTGAATCGACCAGCGAGTGCTCGAGCTTGGGATAGACGACCAGTTCGTGCTTCTTGCCCGCCGCGGCCAGTTTTTCGGCCATCAGGCGTGATTCGCCGACACCCACATTGGCGTCAAGGTCGCCGTGAAACATCAGCACGGGTGCCTTGATCTTGTCGGCATTTTGCGCGGGCGACCCTTCGCGCACATGCGGCCCATTTCCGATAAAGGCGTCGACCAGCCGGAAGTTCGTATATTCACGCGATTCCTGTCGCAGCCTTTCCAGATCCGTCACCGGAGCGATCGCGACGATGGCCTTGAACAGGTCGGGATCGAGCACCGCCGACTGGAGCGCGGCATAGCCGCCATAGGACCAGCCGACGATCGCCAGTTTCGACGCATCAGCAATGCCTTCGGACACCAGCCAGCGGCCACCGTCATTCACATCGCTGATCGCGGTCCGCCACGACTGGAATCCATTTTTCTGGAACCACTGATCGCCATAGCCGGACGATCCCCGGAAATTGGGCTGCAGGACTGCATAGCCGCGATGGGCGTAATATTGCGCCAGCCAGTCAAAACCCCATTCGTCGCGCGATCCGGGGCCACCGTGCGGCATCACGATCGCAGGCAGCTTCTTGCCCTCGCTCCCGGCAGGCAACGTGAGGTAGCCGGGGATCATCGTGCCTTCGGCCGCCTTGAAGCTCACCGGCTTGACCGGCGCGAGCTTCACGTTCTCGAGCTGCGGGCGCGTCAGCAGCACTTCGTTCAGGCTCTTGGTCTTCTTGTCGAAAACATAGTAGCGGCCCGGATCGGTGTCGCTGCCCGCCCAGAGCAGCAGCCTGTTCTCATCAAGGCTGGAGTCGACGAAGCTCACCAAGGGCAATCCCGGCAGCGCCTTCGAAAGCGCCGCGCCCAGCGATTTCAGCGCAGGATCGAAGAAAACGGTCTGTCGCTTGTCGGTCGCAAAGGTGACACCAACCACGCGATGCTGCCGCCCGATACGCACGAGCCCGTCCACATCCACTTGCGGGTGCGCGTAGACCAATTCCTCACGCATCGAGCCATCAAGCGCGATACGGAAGACCGCCTTGCGACCATCCTTGTCGCGAAAGCCATAAACGGCGTCCAGGTTGCGATCGACCGCGATCGGATTGAAGCCCTCGTCGGTCACAAGGTTGAGTTTGCCGAATTCGCGCCAGCTATCGCCGTCCTTCGCGCGGTAGAAATATTTGAGCGTCTGTTGGGAATAGCCCGTCGTGTCGTTCTTCGGAAGACTGCCCATCATGCGGATCCGGCCGTAGCCATCGGAGATATATTCGACCGCGTCGTCCTTCGGCGATTCGATGCGCTTGCTCGACAGACTCAGCGTGTCGACACGCTCCACGCCCAGACCGTTTTCCTTTTGCGCGAGGCGCGTATCGGTTGAAAATTCGGGCACAAAGTCGCGCGTACGCAGGATCGCGCCGTCTTCGCCCGGCAGCCAGTCAAGCACGTCCCCGCCATGCTGGTTCATGCGAAGCGCGCGCGATCCTGTCCGTGCGCTCACCAACTTCAGATTCTTGCCATCGGCATCCACGCCGATCAGCCGCGAAAAGCCGATCTTCAGACCGCCCTGATCGGTCATGCCCGTCACGCTGCATACAAGCCGCGTGTTCGACACCCAGCCGCAGTCCCGCAGACGTTCGGGATCGCCATCCGAATAGGCCGCCCGGACCGGAGCGGCGCCAGCCGCGACCTCGGCGGTGTAGAGGGTCGATCCACGTCCAGGGTCGGGCGCAATGAACGCTATCCTGCGACCATCGGGCGACAGGCTGATATCTTCCACATTTTCGCGAACGCCGAACAGCGCGGCAGCGTCATTGGCCTGTGCCTGTGCGACAGGCGACAGCATGGATGCCGCGAACAGCGCGGCGGCAAAGCGATGCATTCTATTCCCCCCCAGAATTCAGTACATTGGGGATGCTGCCGGGAACATTGGTCGGGCGCAATAGCGAATTGGTCGGCGCGGCGTTGCGTGCGCTCCGCCGCGCTGCCATGAAGCCGCCAGTCTCCAGATCATCGAGGAAGTCGCCGATGCGTTCCATTCTGTTGCTTGCCGCCGCCCCGCTTGCCCTTGCCGCGGTCAGTGCCCATGCCCAGTCGGGCGCGATATCGCTCGACACACTGAAATCGGTGACCGAGACGCTCTCATCCGACGCGTTCGAAGGTCGCGCGCCGACCACGCCCGCTGAGGACAAGACTGTCGCGCTGATCGCAGAACGCTTCCAGAAGGCCGGGCTGAAGCCCGGCAACAAGGGAAGCTGGTTTCAGGACGTGCCTTTGGTCGAGATCACCAACAGCAACGTCTCGCCGCTCGCCATCACCGGCGGCAAGACCCCGCTTTCGCTCAAGCTCCATGATGACATGGTGATCGGCACCTACCGTGTCGTCCCCAACATCGCGATCAAGGACAGCGACGTCGTCTTCGTCGGCTATGGCGTCAACGCGCCCGAGCGCGGCTGGAACGACTATGCGGGCGTCGACGTGAAGGGGAAGACCGTCGTTATCCTCATCAACGATCCCGACTGGCAGAAGCCCGATGTCGGCGGCACCTTCAACGGCCGCGCGATGACCTATTATGGCCGCTGGACCTACAAGTACGAAGAAGCCGCGCGCCAGGGCGCCGCCGCCGCGATCATCGTCCACGATACCGAGCCCGCGGCCTATGGCTGGAAGACTGTGGATTCGAGCTGGACGGGCCCGCAGCTCGGCGCCGACGACGTGAACAATCACATGGACCAGAGCCAGGCGGTGGGCTGGATCCAGAAACCCGCGGCCGAAGCGCTCTTCGCCTCGGCGGGCAAGGACTTCGCGAAGCTCGCCGAAGCCGCCAGACAGCCGGGCTTCAAGGCCGTGCCGCTGGGCGTCAAGGCCTCAGTCAGCTTCGACAACGCCATCAAGCGCAGCAAGTCGAAGAACGTGGTCGGCATCCTCCCCGGCAAGGCGCGCCCCGGCGAGACCTTCCTCTACACCGCGCACTGGGATCATCTCGGCCGCTGCATGCCCGACGAGACCGGCGACGACATTTGCAACGGCGCACTCGACAACGCCACGGGCACCGCGGGCCTGATCGCGATGGCAGAGGCGCAGGCCAAGGCGGGCGCTGTCGATCGCTCGATGGTCTTCCTCGCGGTCACCGCCGAGGAATCGGGGCTGCTCGGCTCCAAATATTATGCAGAGAATCCGATCTACCCGCTCGCTCGGACCGTGGGCGGCGTCAACATGGACGGGTTGAACATCCTCGGGCCCACCAGGGACGTCACGGCCATCGGCTGGGGCAAGTCCGAACTCGACCCGATCCTCGAGAGGGCGGTGAAGGCGCAGGGCCGCTACATCTCACCCGAATCCACGCCCGAAAAGGGCTTCTATTACCGTTCGGACCATTTCAGCATGGCCAAGCTCGGCGTGCCGATGTTCAACGCGGGCAGTGGCGACGATCTCGTCGCGGGCGGCAAGGCGCATGGCATGAAGGTCGCCGCGGAGTTCACCGACCAGCACTATCACCAGGCGTCGGACGAATATGATCCCAACTGGAACTGGGACGGCGCGGTGCAGGATCTTCAGCTTTACTACATGCTCGGCCGCGAGCTTGCGAACTCCACCGCCTGGCCAAACTGGAACGAGGGCGACGAGTTCCGCGCCACCCGCGACAAGAGCCGCGCAGGCGCGACCAAATAAGCCCCTCCCATTCTCCGCGCATCCTGAGTAGGGACCGACCGCGGCCGCAATGGCTGCTCAGGATGCGCGGCAGGATTGAGATGACAGTGAAGATGCTTCCCGAATGGGCGCCGCATGAGCGCGTCTGGATTGGCTTCCCCAGCCATGAGGTCGAATGGCCCGGCGTGCTCGATGCCGCCCGGCGCGAGGTTGCGGCGTTCGCCAATGCGGTCCATGCCGATGGCGCGGGCGAAGCCGTTCACCTGATCGCTGCCGATTCCGCCTCGGCCGAAGCAGCGCGCGCGCTCGCCGCCCCCGGGGTTGTCGTCGAGGAACATCGCTTCGGCGATATCTGGCTGCGCGATACCGGCCCCATAATCGTCGGCAGCGGCGCGGCGCGCGAAGCTCGCGATTTCGGCTTCAATGGCTGGGGCGGCAAATATGAAATGCCGGGCGACGAGGATATTGGTGCACGCCTCGCCGCCACGATCGGCCTCGATGCCACACGCTGCGACTGGATCTTCGAGGGCGGCGCCATAGACGTTGACGGCACGGGCCTAGTCGTGACCACCGAGCAATGCATTCTCAACGCGAACCGCAACCCTGGCCTGACGCGCGGGCAGATCGACGCGCGCCTCAAGACCGATCTGGGTTTCGACCGCATCCTGTGGCTCGGCGATGGCCTCTTGAACGACCATACCGACGGCCATGTGGACAATCTCGCGCGCTTCGTCGGCCCAAACCGCCTCGCGCTCCCCGCCCCCGCCGGCGAGGATGATCCCAATGCCGCGACCTATGCCGATGCGAAGGCGCGTGCCGAGGCGATGGGTGTCGAGGTCGTCCCCGTCCCTTCCCCCGGCCGCGTGATCCGCGACGGCGAAGTCATCCCGGCAAGCTATATGAACTTCTACATCGGCAACGCGGCGGTGGTCGTGCCCGTTTATGGTGCCGCCAGTGACGATGCCGGGGTTGCGGCGATCCAGGCGCTGTTCCCCGATCGCAAGGCGGTCGGCCTGCGCGCAGACCATATTCTCGTCGGCGGCGGCAGTTTCCATTGCATCAGCCAACAGGTACCGCACTGAGGCGGAGCGGGTCCACGGCATTGGCCACCGCGGACCCGCCCGCTGGAATCAGGCGAGGTCGAAGCGGTCCAGGTTCATCACCTTGACCCACGCCTTCACAAAGGCGTCGACGAACTTCGATCCCGCATCGTCGGTCGCATAGACTTCAGCCAGCGCGCGAAGCTGCGAGTTGGAACCGAAGATCAGGTCGACACGCGTGCCCGTGTACTTCTGCTCTCCGGTCTTGCGGTCGCGCGCGGCAAAGGTGCCATCCTCCGCGGCTTCCCACTTCATGCTCGTGCTCGTCTTGAGCAGGTTGACCAGGAAGTCGTTGGTCAGCGTCCCCGGCCGGTCGGTGAACACGCCATGCTTCGACCCGCCGACATTGGCACCGAGCACCCGCAGGCCCGCGACGAGCACGGTCATCTCCGGCGCGGTGAGCGTGAGCAGGTGTGCGCGATCGACCAGCAGTTCCTCGAGCGAATAGACCGAGCTTTCGCCGGCATAGTTGCGGAAGCCGTCGAACACGGGCTCAAGCGGCGCGAAGGAGTACGCGTCGGTCTGTTCCTGCGAGGCGTCGGTGCGGCCCGGCGTGAATGGTACGGTCACGTCATGACCGGCCTTTTTCGCCGCCGCCTCGACCGCGGCGGTCCCGCCGAGCACGATCAGGTCGGCGAGCGACACCCGCTTGCCGCCGCCCTGCGCGCCGTTGAACTCCTGCTGGATCGCTTCGAGCTTCGAGAGCGCGGCTGCCAGTTCCGCTGGCTCGTTGACCTCCCAGTCCTTCTGCGGCGTCAGCCGGATGCGCGCGCCATTCGCACCGCCGCGCTTGTCCGATCCCCGGAAGGTCGAGGCCGAAGCCCAGGCCGTCGCGACCAGTCGCGAGATCGACAGGCCGGAGTCGAGGATCCGGCTCTTGAGCGCGGCGATGTCCATCGCATCGATCAGCGGGTGATCGACCGCCGGCACCGGGTCCTGCCAGATGCGCGGTTCGGCCGGCACTTCGGGCCCGAGCAGGCGCGTATGCGGGCCCATGTCGCGATGCGTCAGCTTGTACCAAGCCTCGGCAAACGCATGCGCAAATTCGTCGGGATTCTCGTAGAAGCGTCTGGAGATCGGCCCGTAATTCGGATCGACGCGCAGCGAGAGATCGGTCGTCAGCATCGTCGGCTTGTGCCGCTTCGACGGATCGTGCGCGTCGGGGATCGTCGCCTCGGCATCCTTCGCCACCCATTGGCTAGCGCCCGCCGGACTCTTCGTCAGCTCATATTCGTGCTCGAACAGGTTGGTGAAGAAGCCATTGCCCCATTGTGTGGGGGTGGAGGTCCAGATGACCTCGAGCCCGCTGGTGATGGTATCACCGGCATTGCCCGTGCCGTAGCTGTTGGACCAGCCGAGCAACTGCTGCTCGATCGGGGCGCCTTCGGGTTCGGGACCGACATATTCCGAGGGATCGGCCGCGCCATGCGTCTTGCCGAAGGTGTGGCCGCCCGCGATCAGCGCGACGGTCTCCTCGTCGTTCATCGCCATGCGCGCAAAGGTCTCGCGTATGTCGACCGCGGCCTTGAGCGGATCCGGGTTGCCGTTCGGCCCCTCGGGATTGACGTAGATCAGCCCCATCTGGACCGCGGCCAGCGGGTGGGCGAGATCGCGCTCGCCGCTATACCGCTCGTCGCCGAGCCATTCGCGCTCGGGGCCCCAGGAAATGTCCCTTTCGGGTTCCCAGACATCCTCGCGCCCGCCGGAGAAGCCGGCGGTCTTGAAGCCCATCGATTCGAGCGCCACGTTGCCGGCGAGGACCAGCAGGTCGGCCCAGCTGAGCTTGCGGCCATATTTCTGCTTGATCGGCCACAGCAGCATGCGCGCCTTGTCGAGATTGGCATTGTCCGGCCAGCTGTTGAGCGGGGCGAAGCGCTGCGTACCAGCACCCGCGCCGCCTCGGCCGTCGCCGATGCGGTAAGTGCCCGCTGCGTGCCAGGCCATGCGGATGAAGAGCCCGCCATAATGGCCGAAGTCGGCGGGCCACCAATCCTGCGAGTCGGTCATCAATGCAGTGAGGTCCGCCTTCACCGCCGCGAGGTCGAGCGTCTTGAACTCCTCCGCATAGTCGAAGTCCTTGTCCATCGGGTCGCCGGCGGGCGGATTCTGATGGAGCACGGTAAGATCGAGTTGGTTCGGCCACCACAGCCGGTTGGTCATGTCGAAGAGTACGGCCCTGCCGGCTACCTTGCCGCCGCCCACCGGGCACTTGGTTTCGTCGTTCATAGCTCCTCCGATCGTGGTTTTCTGTGTCCACTTGCAACACGCGATGATTGCGCTGCGATGACCGGCTGTCTAATCGCTTTGTTTGCTCAGAGTGATCGAACCTTGGCGGGGAACGGGCCTGTACCGTCCACCCGGGGGACCGGCATCTATCGTGCCGAATGATAGCGCAACCGTGGCGCCGCAGCCAACGGCATTTCAGATCACGCCCATATCTTCGACCACCGCGCCGCGCAGGCGTTCGGCGTCGCGCGAAGGCGCGATGCCGAACATGCGCGAATATTCCCGGCTGAACTGCGACGCGCTTTCATAACCCACCGCATAGGCCGCACGCCCTGCGTCGGCGCTGGTCGCGAGCAGGCGGCGTGCGGCCTGAAGCCGCAGCGCCTTTTGAAACTGCAGCGGGCTCATCGCGGTCGCGGCCTTGAAGTGGCGATGAAAGGAAGGGAGGCTCATGCCCGCGATCTCGGCGAGCGTCTCGATCCGCACCGCCTTGTCGAAATGCGCCTGGATCCAGTGGATCGCGCGGCGCACGCGTGAATGCCGGCTGTCATCGCGCACGATCTGCCGGAGCATTTCGCCCTGCGGCCCCTGAAGCAGCCGATAGAGCAGCTCGCGCTCGCGCAAAGGCGCCAGCACGGCCACGTCGCGGGGCGTGGCATCGAGCAGCACCAGCAAATTCTGCCACGCGCTCAACAGTTCGGGAGTCACAGGCGCTACCGCGAAGCCGGCGGCGGGGCCACCCCGCACTGCCGGAATTTCGGCCAGAAGATCCGCAAGCGCATCACGATCGAGCGTGAGGCTCACCCCGACAAAGGGCTTGTCGGGTGTCGCCTCGACGATGCAACCCGAAACCGGCAGCTCCAGCGACACGAGGAAGGAGCAGGCCGGATCGTAGCGCAACATCCGGTCCCCGATCATCACCTGCTTCGCGCCCTGCAGCACCAGGCACGCCATCGGCTCATACACCCCGGACGCCGGCGTGCCCGGCTGCGGAGCGACACCGATCCCGACACGCGGAATCGCCGTCTGGAAGAGGATTTCATCGGTGTGCCGCATGACACGCTGGCACATTTCTTCAAGCTGGTTCCGCATGACCGCACAGATCGGTTGTAGCGGCGCGAAGCACAAGCCTTCACCTTGGCCGCCTCCCCGTGATGTTGATAGGATCAGGCAAGCGATCGACACGATCAGGCGCCCGTATCTCATCGACATGACCCAGATAGGCCGAGAGGCGGACAAACGCGTTTCGCCCGGAACGTGAAAGCAAGGACAGCAGCATGAACCAGAATTTTGATGCGGAATCGACCACCGACGAGGTGCTGGACGGTGTGAACTTGGCCGGCAGACGCGTCTTCGTGACCGGCGTTTCGGCCGGGCTCGGGGTAGAAACGGCGCGCGCACTCGTCGCGCACGGCGCGGACGTCGTCGGCGCGGCGCGCGATCTCGTAAAGGCTGAGCAAGCAACCTCCGATGTGCGCGAAGCCGCCGAAGCGAGCAATGGCAGCTTCGAAATCGTCCAGCTTGATCTCGCTTCGCTCCCAAGCGTGCGGGCATGCGCCGACGCGCTGCTCGCCGACGGCCGCCCCTTTGACATCATCATCGCCAATGCGGGTGTGATGGCGCCGCCGCTCGGCCGCACCGAGGACGGCTTCGAGACGCAGTTCGGCACCAACCATCTGGGTCACTTCGTGCTCGTCAACCGGATCGCGTCCCTGCTCCGGCCGGGCGGGAGGTTCGTAAGCCTTTCCTCGGCGGGCCATCGCTTCGCCGACATCGATCTCGATGATCCCAGTTTTGAGCAGACGGCCTACGACCCCTGGGCAGCCTATGGCCGCTCCAAGACCGCCAACGCGCTTTTCGCCGTGGAGTTCGATCGGCGTCACCGCGATCAGGGCATCCGCGCCGCTGCGGTTCACCCGGGCGGGATCCGGACCGAACTCGGCCGTCACATGAGCGAGGAAGACGAAAAGGCGCTCATGGCCTCGATCGATGCCGCCAATGCCGCAGCGGGCTTGCCCCCCTTCCAGTTCAAGACCATCCCGCAGGGCGCGGCGACCTCGGTATGGGCGGCGGCCGTCGCCGACGCCAACGCGGTCGGCGGCCGCTATTGCGAGGACTGCCATGTGGCGGAGATCGAGGAAGGCGAAGGAATCCGCGGCGGCGTTCGTGCCTATGCGATCGACCCCGAACGCGCACAGGCGCTCTGGGCGAAAAGCGAGGAACTGGTCGGCGAACGCTTCTAGAGTTTGGTCGTTTGCGGCAGAAGCGCGTGGTGTTTCTGCCGCAAACGTGAATTCGGGCGCAGCCTCGATCATATCTCTCCAGCAACGATTCATCTGTTCTACAAGACACGAAACCGCTATCAGGAACTCAACCGACGCCGGGGGTTCCTGTCATGCGGTTGCCCAAGATCTCCGATTGTAACGGCAGTCCCAACACGCCAGTTACCGGTCGACTTCATCACGTATTGCCAGACCGGGCGAACCGACCGTTTCCATCGCGCGTTGCAACAATTCGGATCAACAGGGCAATATTCCTGGCGCTCATGGCCCTGACCGAACCGCTGACCGCCCAGGACATCGTCGTGACCGCACGGCGCTACGAGGAACGGCTGCAGGACGTGCCACTGGCAGTGACTGCGCTGTCGTCAGAACGGATCGAAGATCTCTCCACTCCCGAGCTGGCGGCGATCGTCGAATTCGCGCCCAACGTCACCTTCGATCCAACCGCGTCATTGAGCGGCAGCTCGAACGCAGCCTCCATCTTTATCCGCGGCGTCGGCCAGACCGATTTCGCGATCACGACGGACCCCGGCGTCGGGGTCTATGCCGACGGCGTGTATCTTGCCCGCGCGACGGGAGCGGATCTCGACCTGCTCGACGTTGAACGGGTCGAGGTGCTGCGCGGGCCCCAGGGCACGCTGTTCGGCCGCAACACCATTGGTGGCGCGATCAGCGTAACGTCGCGCGCCCCGACCTACGATGGAATTGCGATGGAAGCCGAGGTGACACTCGGCCGCTTCAATCGCCGCGACGTCCGCGCCATCATGAATCTGCCGCTGGAATCCAATCTGGCGATGCGCGTTGCCGGGTCGATACAGCGCCGCGACGGCTTTGGCCTGAGACTGCTCACTGGTGAGCATCTCGGCGGCCAGGATCGGCATGCGGTGCGGCTATCGGCGGCATGGAAACCGCTTCCGTCCTTGGATGCCCGGATCATCTTCGATTATTCGAAGGCCGATGAGCAGTCGCCCGTGAGCACGACGCGCTTCACGTCGCGCAACAGCAGTGTCGAAGCCCCGGAGACGCTCTTCACCGGCCTGCTTTACAACAATCTGATCGGTAACCCCGCACCGTGCCAGTCCCCGGATTTCGTCGTGCCCTTCTGTGGCGTTCCCGGCCTGATTGCCCTGCCGCCCCTGCCCGCCGGAACGGTTCCCTATGATGCACGCTGGCTGACCGACGATCTGTTCACGTCAAACGCCACGGGTCCCGCGCGCTCGCGCTACGAGATCACGGGCGGCACCGCTATCGTGAACTGGAAAGGCGACGCGTTGCACATCAAGTCTGTGACCGGCTATCGCGAATCGAACTTTGCTTTCGGACGCGATCCGGACGGCTCGCCGCTTGTGCTGGTGCACACGTCCAACGCCATCCGCCATCGCCAGTTCAGCCAGGAACTCGAGGTCGGCGGCGAGCATGGGCGCTTCCGCTGGATCCTGGGCGGCTATTATCTTGATGAACACGCCCGCAACCGCCTTGTCGTGCCGTTCGCGCAGGAGACGTTCGCCACGATCAACCGGCTCGGTCTTGGCTGTACGCTACTGCCGGGACTGACGGGCGCGGCGGTGCCGATCCCCGCCAACCCCTGCCCCAACCCGTTCCTGATCACCGTGGTCGGCTCCGGTGCCACGGTCGACAATCGCAGCATCGCCGCTTTTGGCGAGGCGACGGTCGGGGTCGGCAAAGGGCTTTCGCTGACCGGTGGCTTGCGCTGGACCCGCGACCGCAAGCATGTCGACCTCAGCGGTTACTTCATCGGCGGGGTTCCCTTTTCACCCAACCCCGCCGCAACGGAGCATTTCACCCGCCTGACACCGCGCATCATACTCGATTACAAACCGAACCCGGATCTGATGCTCTACGGCTCGTTGGCCACGGGCTACAAATCCGGGGGCTTCAACGAGCGCTATGGCGCCCCGCTTGCGACCGGGCCGACCGCCTTTGCGCCAGAATCGGTGCAAAGCTTCGAGGTGGGCGGCAAGGCGACTTTGTGGAATGGGCGCGCGCGGCTGGGGCTGGCCTTGTTTCACGCGCGCTACGACGACATCCAGGTCGTCGTTTTCGACAATACGATTCCGCGCACGATCAATGCCGCCAAGGGCAAGACCGAGGGTGTGGAGTTCGAGGCCAATCTCCAACCGGTGAATGGCATCGCGCTCCAGCTTGCCTATGGCTACACCGATGCGCGTTATACGAAGCTCGATCCGGCGGTGATCGGCTCCTTCGGATTGCCCATCGTCAATCCCTTGCGGCTGAACTACGCCTTCGTGAACACCCCCCGGCACAATCTTTCGGTCGGAGCGGAATATCGCCATGACCTCGCCGCGGGAACGCTGCGGATCCGAGGCGACGTCAGCTACCGATCGCGAACTGCCAACGATGCGATCAACACGCCAGAACTGATCCAACCCGCGGTGACGCTGCTGCGCGCACGCGCCTCCTTCACGGGCCCGGACGATCGCTGGTCGGTTGCGGTGTTCGGGACCAACCTTACCAATCGACGCTACATCACCAGCGGCGCAGCCGACGAGGTCGGCTTTGCCCGCGCCGAGGTCAATGCCGGCCGCCCGCGCGAATGGGGTGTGTCCGCCTCGGTGCGATATTGATGTTGGCGGGTCTCAGGCCAGCAGCTTCTTTACCAGTGCGGTGTCGACAAATTGCTGGAGCGAGGTAACCTTTCCATCCTCGCCGAATTTCCAGAAATCGCAAAATTCGCTGGTTACCCGGTCCTTTCCGTTAACGCTGACATCCACCTGCCAGGTCATCACCGCGGTATCTCCGTCAACCATCGCGCTCAGTTTTCTAAGGTTTTCAAACCTGAAGGTTTGCACGAGCCCCTGCAACGCCGGCGCGGCTTCGACCTCGCCGGTCGGCATCCCCGGGGCAATCGCTTGACCCGAGAGGCAATAGGTCGCGTCGGGCGCGAAATGGCTCAACAGCCCCGCGGCATCGCCTGCCACGCGCGCATCGTAAGCCTTCCTGATGGTATCCAGCATTTCCGCACGATCGGGCATGTCTACCTCCTCGATTGCCCCCTGCCGTCGGGCAATTTCCTAGCACAATGGGTCCCGGTCCGACATGCGCGCAGAAGGTGGTCACCCTTTCGGCAAATGGCCTCGGCGACAGCATTGATCCGTCGCCGCCAGCATTTGCACCCATGCCCCTTGGCCGCACGACGCCGCGTCTCTATCTGGCGAGGATCGCCTCTGAAAAGGTTTGCCCGATGACCGAGATCACCGTCGCCGCACTGCAGCTCGCGCTTACCGACGACCTGGACGCCAATATCGCCGCGGTCTCGGATCTCGTGCGCGACGCCGCCGCGCGCGGGGCGAAGATCATCCTGCCACCTGAGCTCTTCGAAGGCCCCTATTTCTGCCAGGTCGAGGATGAATCGCTGTTCGCGCGCGCGCGCGCAACCGCCGAGCATCCCGCGGTGCTTGCCATGCAGAAGCTCGCCGCCGAACTCAGGGTGTACATCCCGACCAGCTTCTTCGAGCAGGACGGGCCGCACCACTACAACAGCCTCGCGATGATCGACGATGAAGGCCGGGTGATGGGCGTCTATCGCAAGAGCCACATCCCCGACGGGCCGGGCTATGAAGAGAAATTCTACTTCCGACCGGGCAATACCGGATTCAAGGTGTGGAAGACGCGCTACGGCACGATCGGCGTCGGTGTGTGTTGGGATCAATGGTATCCCGAATGCGCGCGCGCGATGATGCTAATGGGCGCCGATCTGCTCTTCTATCCCACCGCAATCGGCTCAGAACCCTATGATCCCGAACTCGATACCAGCCGCATGTGGCAGCGAGCGATGGTCGGCCACAGCGTCTCGAACGTCGTGCCCGTGATCGCCGCTAACCGCATCGGCAACGAAAACGGCCAGGTCTTCTATGGCCACAGTTTCATCTCCGACGAGTGGGGCGACTATCAGGCGAATTTCGGCCGCGACGAGACCGGCGCGATCGTCGCCACGCTGGATCTCGACCGCGCGCGCAGGCACCGCGCGGGCATGGGGTTCTTCCGCGACCGTCGCCCCGATCTCTATGCCCGGCTCGCCGAGGATATTTGATCCCGGCGTGCTCCGCACCTCTGATAGGCAAATTCCTGTTTTGACGTTCAGTAGCCGCGTTTATCGACAAAATGACTAGGGAGATTCCTATGACTGTCGCCCGTCACTACATCATGCACGCCGCCGAGGGTAAGGACGCAGCGCTCGAAACCGCGCTTCGCCAGCTCGCCGACGCGGTGCGCGGCGTTCCTGGCAGCGAAGGCGTCGAGTTGCTGCGCGACGTCGGCAATGAGCGCCGCTTCGTCTTCATCGAGAAGTGGGAGTCGGTCGACGCGCACAAGTCCGCGCGCGATCACCTGCCCAAGGATACGCTCACGCCAGTGATGGGCGCGCTCGATGGCCCGCCTGACGGCGCCTATCTCGACTATCTCAAAACGGTCTGAGCGCGATCGCGCGCTCGAATACCGCCTCGAACATCGCGGGGGTCAGCCGGCCGGTATTGGTGTTGTAGCGCGAGCAATGATAGCTATCGATCACCAGCTCGCCGCCCGGCATGCGATGTTCGGCTAGGTGCCCGAAGCGGGCCTTGGGCAGCCGGCCGCCGAGTACCTTGACGATCGACTGGTGTGCGATCTGGCCCAAGGCGATGAACACGCGCGCATTGGGCAGCGCTGCCCGGCTTTGCTCCAGAAACGGGCGGCAGGTGTGGATCTCCTCCGGCGTGGGCTTGTTCTCGGGTGGCAGACATTTGACCGCGTTGATGATGATCGCGCCGCTCAGCCGCATACCGTCGTCGACGCGCCCCTCATACTTTCCCTCGGAGAGCCCGAACCTGGCCAGCGTCGCGAATAGCAGGTCTCCCGCATAGTCGCCCGTGAAGGGCCGGCTCGTGCGGTTGGCGCCATTGCGCCCCGGCGCCAGCCCGACGATCGCCAGCCATGCCTCGGCATCGCCAAAAGCGGGGATCGGCGCATTCCACCAATCGGGATGCACGACGCGCAATTCCTGCCGCAATGCCACCAGCCGCGGGCAGCGCGGACAGTCGCGCGGCGGCTCGCTCTGCGGGATCGGACTTTCAATGAACATGCGATCGGGATAGGCGCGCAACCATGCCGGTTTCAACCTATGCGATCGCGCTCGGTTCCAACAAGCGCCACCGCCGCTACGGCGCGCCGCGGCGCGTGATCGCCGCCGCGCTCGCCGCGCTCGAGGCCGAGGGCGTCACCATCCTTGCCGCGTCGCCGATAATCGAGACCGCGCCGCTGGGGCCGTCGCTTCGACGCTACGCGAATGCAGCTGCGGTGATCCGGTCCAACGACGCGCCCCCTGCCCTGCTCACCCGGCTCAAGCGCATCGAGCGCGGCTTTGGCCGACGCCCCGCGCAGCGCTGGGCCGCGCGCGTGCTCGATCTCGACATCATCCTCTGGTCGGGGGGGATCTGGGCCTCGCACGGCCTCGGCATTCCCCATCGCCACTATCGCGAGCGCGCCTTCGTGCTCGAACCGCTGGCGGCGATCGCCCCTGACTGGCGCGATCCGCTCACCGGTAATTCCGTGCAGCACCATCTTTATCGCCTCGAGCGCAGAACCCCGGTTGACCGCAGGGCCCCGCGCTCCTAGTGGAAACCGCCTTGGTGAGGGCCGTTAGCTCAGTCGGTAGAGCAACTGACTTTTAATCAGTAGGTCGCTGGTTCGAATCCAGCACGGCTCACCAAAATTCCATAAAAATCAATAAGATATCAATCGATGCCCGGTTAAAACGCCCCAATAGGTAACACCTTAGGTAACACTTTGGTCATGCTGGGAGGCCGATTTGCCGCTCACCCGCAGTTTTGCCGCGCCGGCGCCTGCCGGATGGCCTCGCGTCCTAAATTCACAACCAAGTGAGTCTTGCCGGTTCCGGGCGGCGGCCCCAGGAACAGCGTCGTATCGCCATACGCGATCCAGCGGCAGGTCGCGAACTCGCGGATTATGATGTCGCGAACCGCCATTCATCGACGCGGCTAAACCAATGAATTCACATCGGTTTTCTCTCTTAGAAGACACTTGCAAAATAGTCAATGACACAAGAAATGACACAAATTTCAAGACGCTAGATATTGATCAGCGGTCCATCACAAAATTCCCGACCTTTTGTGCGTTAGAGCAGCGGACATGGGGCCGCCAGCCAGCCCGTCGCCACGCTTATATCCGGGAGATCCTTTTCTCGGGAGTGCCGCAAATGGGCCGGAAGCCGCCGGTCCACTTCCAGGCAGAAAATGAAGAAAAGCTGCCAAGAAGCAAAACCGTGATCGGCTCGACTTTCCCACGGCACCGCTGTCATGGTCCCCAACACATGTTCATCTTGGAACTTCAAGATGGTCCAGAAAGACCTAGAATTCATCCATTGGGAGTCATTGCGAAGGCCTTGATCATGTCTGCAGAACCGCCAGCCAGACTATCCGCCGCCGATGGTTGCCAGGCCAGATCGATGCCCATCGTTGCCAACCTGTGGCGTCGAAGCGTCGACCGGGTTCTGGATATGATGGCAGCAAGGCCCCGAAAGGATGCACGCATGCGCAAGCCCCTTCTCTCCGTGGCTGCCTGTCTGGCGCTCGCGATCTTCTGCGGCACGGTTTCGGCACAGCAACTTACGCCACGCGAAAGCCAGGAACTCGAACTTCTGCAAAAGCCCGAAAGCTGGTTTCTGGAACAGCTCGGCGACAAGCGCGAAGTCGTGGACGGACAGACGCTCGATCCCAAGCTGCAGTATATGTTCGTCAAATATTGGCGACAGCCGTCACCCGCCGGCGGCAATCCGCTCGCGAACGCCGAATCGCGCGCAGCGCTGCGGGCGAGCGCCAACCGTGCCTGGATATTCAAGACCAAAGTCACGCCCGACATGGCGCAGGTTCGGGACGCTGTGGTCAAGGGTCGGCACGGCGATATCCCGGTTCGCGTCTATCGGCCGGTCACCCGCGAATCCGGGGCGCTGCCGATGCTTGTCTATTTTCATGGCGGCGGCTGGCTCTTTGGCAGCCTAGATGCGAGCGACCGCGTCGCGCGACTGATCGCGAACGAAGCGCGCGTAATCGTGGTCTCGGTCGATTACCGGCTCGCCCCCGAACACGCCTTTCCCATTGCTTGGGATGACGCCGAAGATGCGTGGCACTGGGTGCGCGCCAATGCGGCCGTACTGGACGGCGACCCCCACCGCATCGGTGTTGGCGGTGACAGCGCGGGCGGCAATCTCGCGGTGAACGTCTCGGGCCGGCAGCTTGCCGCGCGCAAGCCCATGCCGCTCTACCAGTTGCTCTATTATCCGGCGGTCGATCTCAGGGCGCGCGACTATCGTTCCTACGCGCTGTTCGGCGCGGGCTATGGCCTGGATCGCGCTTTCGCAGCGCTCGCCATTGACGCGGTCTTTCCCAAGGGCGACCTCGACAATCCGGAGATCTCGCCGATCATGGCAAAAAGCATGAAGGGCATGCCCGCGACAATTCTCGCATCGGCAGGATTCGACATACTGCGCGATTCCGGCCGGGCCTATGCCAGGCGGCTGGAGCGCGAGGGCGTAAGCGTCGTCTATCTCAACTACCCCACGCTCAATCACAGTTTTCTGCAGAACAGCGGCGTGATCGAGGACGCAGACCATGCCGCCACCCGGACGGCGCAGTTGTTCGGGCAGGTCATTCGCTCGCGCATACCGGTACCAGCGGCCGATAGTCAGGGAGGCGAGTAATGCTGCCGCTGCTGCGGGGGATTCGAGTAGTCGAGGTCGGCGCGGTCGTGCTCGGCCCCTATGCTGGACAGATGCTTGGCGACCTGGGCGCAGAGGTGATCAAGGTCGAACCATTGGAAGGCGATATCGCTCGCGATGCCTTCCCCCGCGGCGAGGTCGGCGGCGCGCTGTTCGTCAACAACAACCGCAACAAGCGGATGCTGGCGATCGATTTGAAGAAGCCCGAGGGCCGCGCGGCGCTGGCGAAGCTGATCGAAAGCGCGGACGTCCTGCTCCACAATATGCGCGTTGAGGCGGCAGAGCGGCTCGGGATCGGTTTCGAGGCCACGGCGGCGATCAACCCCCGGATCATCCATTGCGCCGCCATCGGCTTTGGCCAGCGCGGGCGCTATCGCGACCGCCCGGCCTTTGACGACATCATTCAGGCCGCGAGCGGGGTCGCCGGCCTTTCCACCGCGACGGGCGGAGACCCGAGCTTCGTCTCGACGATCCTGGCCGACAAGGTCGCCGCGCTGCACGCGGTCTATGGCATCCTCGCCGCGCTCGTCGCCCGCGCCAATGGCCATGACGGTGCGATTCAGGTCGAGGTACCGATGTTCGAGGCACTCGCCGCCTTCCTGCTCAACGAGCATCTTGCGGAAGCCACGTTCGATATCGACGGCGGGGTCGGCTATCCGCGCATCCTGTCACCCAATCGGCGCCCGTTCCGGACCGCCGATGGCTGGATAGCGGCACTCCCCTATACCGATCGGCAGTGGCGCGCCTTCCTGGCCGAGATCGGCCGCGAGGATGTAACGCAGACCGGCTGGTTCAACGACCCGCGCGAGCGTCCGGCGCACGTCGACGAACTTTACGCGCTGATAGCGGAGAACCTGCCGGCCCGCAGTACCGCGGAGTGGATCGAGGCGCTGTCGGCGCGCGACGTTCCCTGTTCGCAAGTCAACGGAATCGGCGACCTGCTCAGCGACCCGCATCTGGCGGAGATCGGCTTTTTCGACATACCGGAGGGTTATCCGCAAGGCATCGCGCGTACGCTGCCGCAGCCGGTGCTGTTCGCAGGGATCGCGTCGTCACCCGACACTGCGCCCCGCGCGCTGGGCGCGGACAGTGAGGCGGTATTGCGGACGTGCGGCCTGGACGAAGACGAGATCGAAGCGCTGATCGCCGGGGGGATCGTGCGAACGGCCGGCTAGCCTGCTGCGCGCGCCTCATCCCGTTCCAAGGGCAGATCGATTTCGGCATCGCGACCGACCGTCAGTCGCGCGGCTCCGCCGGCAGCCATTGCATCGCCTTCTCGCCATCCACGAACCACGGCGCGGGGAGCTTGCGCCGGACCGGCCATAATTCGTCGAGCGTGTTCGCATCGAACAACTGCCCGCTGCGCATCACCAGCGACAGCGACTTCGTGTTGCCGATATCCGCCAGCGGATCGCTGTCGAACACCACCAGATCGGCATATTTGCCGACCTCTAGCGTCCCCATGTCGTCGAGCCGTCCGATCGTCTCGGCCGCACCCGCGGTCGCCGCGTGCAGCACCGCCATCGGCTTCATGCCGCCCAGCGCATGCGCCTCCATCTCGTAGTGGAAGCCGATGCCGGGCTCGTCGCCGTGCGAGCCCATGCCGACGAGCGCGCCTTTTTCGGCAAGCCTCGTGGCGTCGGCGGCGAGCACCGGCAGGCGCGACGCGTCGAGTGAACCCCATTCACGGCGCGCAAGTTTGTGCGCGATCGCGCTCGACGGCCAGAAGCGCTTCACCTTCGCGTCGAGCGCCGAGTCATATCGGGCGACATAATAATGCCGCCCCGCCGGTCCGCTCGTATTGACCAGCAAGGTCGCGACATAGCTGGTGCGCGTCAGCTGGTAGAGCTTGAGCACATCCTCGCCGAGGGGCGCGATCGGCAGCGCATGTTCGTTGCCCGCATAGCCGTCGAGTATCTGGGTGAGGATCAGCTTCGCGTTGTGACTTCCCTCGGTCGTCGGGAGCAGCCCCTGTTCGCGCGCGGCTATCGCGATCCACTGGCGAGTGACGCGGCTTTCGCCGCGATATTGCTTGATATTGCGCAGGCCCCAGGCTTCCCGATAGCGGCGCAGCACGCCGCGCACCTGATCCAGCGACGTGAAACGCTCCTTGGAAAAGAGCGCGGGCCCGGTCGAGCGCAGCCGCGGCCCGATAACGAGCCCCGCGTCGATCAGGTCCTGATAGGCGATCTGGTCGATGCCAAGCGTCGACGGGTCGAATGACGTCGTGACGCCATAGGCGAGCCGTGCGCGCAGGCCCCACTCCTCATAGCCGATGACGTTGCGGCGCACGCCACCGATATGATCGTGATCATCGATGAAACCCGGCATAACCGTCTTGCCGCCGAGTTCGCGCACCGGCGTTCCTGTGGGCACCGCGAAGCTGCCGCGTGGGCCGAGCGCGGCAATACGGTCGCCAGTGACGAGGATGTCGGCATCCTCGATCAGCTTGTCGCCGCCCGCCATCGTCAGCGCGCGCGCGCCGCGCAGCAGGATGCTTGCCCTCGGCCGTGCGCGCGGCAGCTCGGCGACCAGCTCGACATGCGAGGCGGGAACAGGCGCGCTCGTGTCGGGCAATATCTGCAGATAACTGCCGATCGACCAGATCAGGCTTCCATCGGCGCGCCAGTCGAAGAAATCGGCGCCCATGCCGGTGACCTTGCGCGCGGTGCCGCCGGGCGCGGTCAGATCGACCACAGCGCCCGGATCAGCGGGCACGGGTAGCACATAGAGCTGCTCGCTCGCCTGCGCCGCGAGCCATTTGCCGTCGGGACTGATCCTGATGTCGTCGGCATCCGCGAGCCGGTCGGAGAAATAATAGCCCTGCGCCTTCACCGTCGCGACAGGCCGACGCTCGCCGCTCGCAAGGTCGACCGCGATCAATCCCTCAGCGCCGAGCAGATAGGCGATATCCGTCCGCCCCTTGGTGAAATGGGGCCGCTGTCCGAGCGTTCCGCGCGTCACCACGCGTGCCGCCCCGCCCGTCGCCGGGATCGCCGCGAGTTCGGCCGGGCGCACCGTGCCGAATTCGAAGCTCGATTGCTGCCGTGCCGCGGCCGACGATCGCACGGCCAGGATCGTCGTACCGTCGGGTGTGTAGGCGGGATGTGTATAGAAGGCCGCGAGGTCGCTGACCTTTGCCGGCGCTTCCGAACCGTCGGCCGCGACCGTCCAGACCGCGCCGCCGCTACGCTCGCCCCAGGTCACATAGGTGATGCGCGATCCATCGGGACTCCAGCCGGGCAGCGAGGGCGCGTCGCCTGTGATCGGCAAGCGCACCGCAGCACCGCCGTCGACACCCTGGACATAGATGCTGCCGAGCGCTGCATAGGCAACGCGCTTGCCATCGGGCGAAGCGTTCGTCCCTTGCAACAATCTGGCGCGGACGGGGCCCGTCTGCTCGCGAAACGCGATGCGCGTGCCCGGTCCGACCGCAAGCTTCAGCCTGGCCGTAAAAGGCACGCGTGCCGCAGCCGCACCGTCAACCGGTCGCCGCTCGATCCTGCCCTCATAGGCAATCAGGATCGCCTTGCTGTCCGGGGTGAAGGCATAGCGCGGAATGAGGTCGAGCCAGGCCGCACCGTTCATCAGGTCGAGCGGCGCTGGCCCCAGGTCGCGGTCGATGCCCGTCGCCAGATCGCGAAGGCGCAGCCGCGTCTGAGCCATGCGCCGCGTCGCATAGGCGAGCAGCTTTCCGTCGGGGGAAATGACGGGGCGGAAGAAGGTCTCGCTGCTCGCCTCGCGCCCGCCCGAACTGCCGACCACGAGTTCCTCGGTGCCGGTTGCAAGGTCGCGACGCATGATCGTCCAGGGCACCGGTTCGTCGAACGAGAGGTCGCCGGTGCGCCGGGCATAATAGAGATATTTGCCGTCGCGCGATGCGGACGCGCCCAGAGTGCTTTGCCATGTGGCGCGCGGCGCGTCTTCGCCGGGCCTCGCCGGCACGACCAGCTCGCCCGGTCCGCCGTCTGTGGGATGGCGCCACAGCTCGTAGCGGTCGATGCGGATGCGGTAGCGGCTGACATAGACATATTTGCCGTCGGCGCTCCATTCAGGCGAGGTGCGCACCGCCCCCTCGTCCCCGTCGCTGATACGCCGCGCGCCGCTGCCGTCGGTGCGCGCGATCCAGACATTGTCGCCGCCCGACCGGTCGCTGACATAGGCGATCCACTTGCCGTCGGGCGAAAAGGTCGGCTGCACCTCGAACGCCATGCCGGTCGCGACCGGCACCGCGCGCCCGCCCTTTGCGGGCATCGCGTAGATCTCGCCGAGCATGTCGAAGAGGATCGTCCTGCCGTCGGGCGAGACGGCAAGCGACATGAAGGTGCCGCTCGTCACCTCATAGTCGAGCGTCCGGGCGGGCTTCATCGGCAGCGCAGACTGCGCCTCGGCACGGACGCAAACCGGAAGCGCAAGCACGGCTGTGGAAACCAGTACCAGCAGTGCCGGCCGCTTCATCGCCTCTCCCCCTTCGCACCCGTCTCAGTTCGGCTGCCACGTCTTCGACCCGGAAGCTGTCCGGATGATAGCGCGTCACCGCCTCGCCGCCGTCCCTGCCGGGGAATGCGGTGGAATCCGCGTTGACGAGGTAAAGCCGGCCGGTCCGGTGATCGATATCCATCATCCGCGCGCCGAAGCTGGTCCGCACCGTGGCGAGATGACGCAGCCCATCGGTACCCTCATGCCCGATCACCGTCATCGTTCCCTCATAGTTGCTCGACACGATCCGGTGACGATCCTCATCGATCGCGAGCGCGTCGAGCCCCTTGCCGATCGGAACGCGCGCTGTGACGGTTCCGGTTGCCGGATCGAGCAGGAACACCGAAGGCTTGTCCCCAGTGCACGCGCCAAGTAGGCGGCCCGTGTCCGCAAGATACTTCATCTTGGACACATTGCACCCGACATCCCAGCGCGCCTGTTCGCCAAGCGTCGCTGAATCGAGCTTGAGCACGATCCCGTCCATGCGCGCTGGTGCGTAGAGATGGCCTTTTCCGTCGGCGGCCGGGTCGTCCATCTTGCGGAACGGAAAGCGCGTGGTTGCGAGCAGCTTGCCCGTTGCCGCATCGATCGTGAACCAGGTCGATTCCGCCGGGCGCGAACCGGTGATGACATGGAGGCGGCCCGTCGCCGGATCGAGCGAACCGCTGTTGAGGCCGCCATCCCTGGCAAGCGGCGTGCGCGCGATCACCTTGAGCGACTTCAGTGCGAAGCTCAGCAGCGAGCCGTCGGCCATGGCGACATAGCCGCGATCATATTGGGGCAGCAGGATCGGGCCATTGGCGCGAGCAGAATTGGGCAGGGTCATCACCGCCCGCCCGTTGTCGACGTCATAGACGGTCAGCCCGTCCTTCAGCCGTGCCATAAACAGGCGGGCGCTGCCGGGCGCGAACTTCACATAGTCCCAGCCGGTGTCGCTGCTCGGCAGCGTCACGCTTGCCGCCATGACATAGGGTGGTTCGGAAGCGACCTCCCGGGCGGGAGCGCTGCCCGCGCACATGAGGGCGAAGCATGCGGCAACATGAATGAGCTTCATCGTCCGGACTCCGGTTACTTCGAGATCAGTTGAGATGGCCATGCGCGCGCGGTTCGCGCATCCTGAGCGCGACGACAAAGGCAAGTGCGCAGACGGCCGACACATACCAGGCGAAGAGCCCCTCATGCCCCATCTGCTTCAGCAGCAGCGCGGCATATTCAGCGGTCCCGCCAAAGATCGCCGAGGCGATCGCATGGCCGAGCCCTACCCCGAGCGCGCGCACGCTGGCGGGGAACAGCTCGGCCTTGAAGAGGCCCGAAACCGATGTGTAGAAGCTCATGATCGCCAGTGCCGCGAACACCAGCAGCCCTGCCGTCCACATGGTCTGGGCCTGCCCGATGGCGCCGAGCAGCGGAACCGCGAAGATCGTCATGCCGCCGCTGAAAATGAGCAGGTTGGTTCGGCGGCCGATCCGGTCGGACAGCGTACCGAGAACCGGCTGCAGCAACAGGAAGGCGAATGTGACGACCAGCATCGTCCGGCTCGCGATTGTGACGTCCATCCCCGCGGTATTGACGAGATATTTCTGCATATAGGTGGTGAAGGTATAGAGCGTCACCGCCCCTGCGGCACTCAGCGTCATGACCGTGAACATCGCGCGCGGATGGTGCATGAGCGCGGTGAGCGACCCGGCATCGCCCGGATTGCCCTGGGGTTCGGCGGTCTCGTGCATCAGGTCGCGAAAGAGGATGAAAACGCCCGCGAGTGCCGCCCCCAGGATGAAGGGCAGGCGCCAGCCCCATTCGCGGATCATGGCGTCGCTCATCGTCGCCTGGAGGAGGAAGACCACGAGCAGTGCGAACAGCTGCCCGCCGATCAGCGTGACGAACTGGAAGGAGGCGAAAAAGCCACGCCGTCCCGGTTCGGCGATCTCGCTCAGATAGGTTGCAGCCGCTCCATATTGGCCGCCCGTCGAAAAACCCTGCATCAGCCGCGCCACGAGCAGCAGCGCGGGCGCCGCGGCACCGATCGTTTCCCAGGTAGGCAACAGGCCGACGAGCAGCGATCCCGCGCCCATCATCACCACCGAGGCGATCATCGCTGACCGGCGCCCGTGCCGGTCGGCATAGCGGCCGAAATACCATCCGCCGAGCGGCCGCACCAGGAAGCCGGCAGCATAGATCGCAGCGACGTTCAGAAGCTGTGCGGTCCGGTCGCCAGCCGGGAAGAAGGCCGACGCAAAGTAGAGCGCGGTATAGGCATAGGCGTAGAAGTCATACCATTCGATCAGGTTGCCGACCGAGCCCGCGACCGCTGCACGCGCGCGCGTCCTGCGATCGAGCAGGTGAGTTTCGGCAGGACGCGTGTCCCCGTCGGCGGGCACGCCGATCTGCGCGGAAATCCGTGTCATTGTCCTCTCCCGTGCCGGCCTTTTGCGACCGGCATCCTCATATCAAAGTGCAAGTGCGCGCGAGCGCGCGGCAGCCGCCTCCACGACCGCGCAGGACAGCCGGTCGATCGCGCCGTTCGAATCCATCTCGGCGAGCCCCGCCGCCGTCGTGCCGCCGGGGCTGGTCACCTGCTCCCTGAGCCCGGCAAGGTCTGGCTCGAATTCCGCAAGCGCCGCAGCTCCGGTAAAGGTCGCGCGCGCCAGCTGCATTGCGAGCGGCGCGGGCAAGCCGGCCTCGACACCTGCCTTAGCCAGCGCTTCGGCGAAGCGGAAGAAATAGGCCGGCCCGCTCCCCGACAATGCGGTAACCGCATCGATCTGCGCTTCATCCCCGAGCCAGGCGACCGCGCCCGTTGTGGCAAGCAGCCGATCGACGCGGTCTGCATCACCGTCACGCAGCCCGGGCCCCGCGACGGCGGCAGTGATCCCCCTGCCGATCGCGGCAGGCGTGTTCGGCATCGCGCGCACGAGGCGACCCGTTCCGAGCACGCCCGCGAGCCGCGCGATGGTGATCCCCGCCATGATCGACACGAACAAGGCGCCGCGGTCGGCGAGCGGCCTCAGTGCATCGGCGAGGGCTGCGAATTGCTGCGGCTTGACCGCGAGCACGACGGTGAGCGCGTCGCCACCCTCGACGCTTTCGATCGCTTCGACGCGCGCAGAGCCCGGGGGCGGCGCGGCGAGCACCGGGTCATGGATCAACACGCGGTGCGAACCGGACCAGCCGCGCGCCATCGCGCCGCCCATCCGACCGCATCCGACCAGCAAGATGCTCATTGGCCGAGGTCGCGATAGCGCTCGGCCAGCAGGTCCTGGCGCGACCGGCTCGATGCCTGGCGCCCCTCGATGATCACGCTCACCGCATTGGTCGAGGGTTCAAGCGGATCGCCGTCCCAGACCACCAGGTCAGCGTCGCTGCCCGGGGTCAGCATGCCACCGCCCTGCCCCCATATCGCCAGCGGATTGACAGTCACCGCGCGCAGCGCCTCGATATAGCTCAGCCCGTTGGCGACCGAGATGCCCGCGCCCTCGCGCAACGCGAGCCCTGCATTATAGGTCATGTGGATCGCGCCCCCGGCCATGCCGAAGCCGACCTGCACGCCAGCGCGCTGAAGGATCGCGGCATTGTCCTGCCTTACGCCGAGCTGGTCGAACGCCATCGGCAGATTGGCCTGGGGATCGAGTATCACGGGTATCTTCGCGGCCGCGAGTTCGTCGGCGAGACGCCAGGCATCGGCCCCGCCGACGATGATCACCCTGACCCCGAGGTCCCGCGCCAGCAGCACCGCCTGACGGATGTCGGATTCGCGATTGGTCTGGATGGCGAGCGGCAGCTTGCCCGCAATGACGTCGCGGATCGCGAGATAGCTGTCATGGGGGCCGCCGGGGCCCGGCGCAGCAGGCGCGCCTCCACGCTTGTCCTTGCGCTTCCTGTCCGGGGCAGCGGCGGCTGCGGCCGCGCGCTTGCCGTCACTCAGCAGCTTGCGCAGCGCGCTCCATTGCTGCGCGCGCCCGCCCAGCCGGTCCCAGGCGCCCCCGCCGATCACCGTGTAGACCGCGACGCCGGGACGGTCGAGAATGTCGACGCCGTCGCGAAGCCGCGCGATCGCAGGTTCGCCGCTAAAGGGCGCCTGACGCGAGGGCGCGGGATAGATCAGCGCGCGCGTGATACCGTCGGCGCGCGCAAGGCTCACAAGCGTGGAATTTCCGTTGAGCGCGCGGCTGACATCATAGCCGGGATTGCGCTCGTCGGTGGACGCCTGGTCGCGCGTGTCGTCGGCCGAGGCAACCTCGACCAGCCCGATCTGCGTGGCGGCGTTGACGAACCCCGGTGTTACGGGCTTGCCGCGGGCGTCGATGACCACAGCACCCGCGGGTGCTGCGCCGCCCGCGCTCACCGAGGTGATGCGGCCATTCTCGACGAGGATCGTCGCGTTTCGAACCGGCTGGTCCGATTCCATCGTCCAGGCCTCGGCATTGACCACCGCCAGCGACTGCGCGGCGACCGGCGATGCCACCGCAAGCGCGATGAGGCTCACAAACATTCTCATGATCCGACCCCCTTGCGTCCCAGTTCGAAATCAGAGGCCGGAGCCGCGCGCGGCTTCGCGCGGTCAAAGGCAATGGCGCCATCGATCAGCACCAGATCGGCCTTGCTCCGGATGCTGAAGGGGTCACCCGACCACAGCACCACATCGGCCTGGAAACCCGGCGCGATCGTCCCGATGCGCTTGTCGAGGCCGAGCAGCCTTGCAGGATTGCTCGTCGTCCATTTGATCATCCGCTCTGGCGGTATGTCGATCCCGATCCTTCGCCCTGCCGCGGCGGCCTTGGCCGCCGCGATGTTGAGGCGCTGGCCATCGGCCGCGGAATCGGAATGCATCATCACGCAGACGCCCGCACGCTCGAGCAGCGGCGCCTCCGCGCGCACCGCGTCCTGCGCCTCCATCTTGAAGCCCCACCAGTCCGCCCAGACCGCAGCGCATGTGCCCGCCTCGCGGAGCAGTCCCGGTATCTTGTAGGCTTCGGTCGCGTGGTGGATCGCGCCGATCCGGAAGTCGAACTCCTTCGCGACCGACAGCATCGCCGCGATATCGCCCGCACGGTAGCAGTGGAGATTGACGCGGACGGCGCCCGACAGGATGCCCGCAAGCGCCTCGAGCTTGAGGTCGCGGGGCGGTGCCTGGGTGCCCGCGAGACGCGCGCGCTCGACCGAACGCTTGTAGCGCTGCGCGTCGATGAATGCCTGGCGCATATAGGCAATCACGCCCTGCCGGCTCGTCGGCCCGTCATTGTCCTTCTCGGCACCCCAGCTCTTGGGGTTCTCGCCGCACGCCATCTTGAAGCCCTGGACGCCGCCGGTCGCCTTCATGCCCCACACCGTCGGCGAACGCAGCGGCTTCACCACGACCGAGCGCCCCGCAAAGATCGGCGTCGAGCCCGGCAGGATCTGGATGGTGGTGACGCCGTTCGAGAGCGCGCGGTCAAAGGCCATGTCCTGCGCGTTCACCGCGGTCTCGATCCAGGTATCGGCAACATTGGGCGTGCTTTGCTCCGACACGTCCGACGCCTCGCGGTCGATCGAGGTCAGCGGCAGGACGAAGGTTCCGTCATGGCTGTGGACGTCGATCACCCCCGGCGTGACCCAGCGGCCCGTTGCATCGACCTCGCGCACCCCGGGATTGGCAAGGCCCTTGCCGACCGCGGCGATCCTGCCAGATCGCACCAGGACATCGCCGCCCTCGATGCGTCCGCCAGCACCATCGAGGATCGTCGCGTTGCGCAGCAGCATGTCGTCGGGCCCGGCCGGCTGATACCGGCTGGGGAACGGGTCCTCCTGCCATGGCGCGGGGGCGGCCCGCTGCGCCCCCACCGACATCGACACCGCCAGCAGCAATGCCGCGGCTATCGCTGAACCAAGCCTCGCCCCCAATGCCATCATTCCCGCCCCTTGTTGAACCGCCTCATCCATTCGACCGTCTGCGCGTCGGGCAGCGCCCCCAGGATCGTGCGCAGCGTTTCCCGCGTCTCGTCCTGCCCCAGCTTGAACTTCCCCGAAAGGCTCGTAATCGTTGCCCGGAACCCGATGATGCGATCCAGCATCGAATTGTATCGCTCACCCAGCTCGCCTGCGTCCCAGGGTTGGGGCCGCCCTTTCTCCATCGCATCGATGAGCAGCTCGAGCGAGGGCTCGGTGAGCGCGTCGTCGAAACGAATGTCCGCGCCGATCTTCGCCTGTGCATAATTCCATGTCGGCGCCCAGTCGCGCCGCCCGGCATGCTGCGGGCTGACATAGGCATCGGGGCCGGCGAACAGGATCGTGCCGCGCGGATTGCGCAGCAGCGCGTGATAGAGCGGGTTGGACCGCATGAGATGCCCGATCAGCTCGACCATCCGGCCGTCGCTGTCATAGACGCCGATCAGTGGCAGCAGGCTTGCCTCGAACGGCGCATCGCCGCCACAGACCCAGGCAAGCGGATAGGCCTCCACCAGCGCACGAATATCCGCATCACCAAATTCTTCGAACAGCCCCACCTGGCCCCCTGCTTGTCCTTGCCTCTGCGCAGCGTCGGCGGGCCCATACGTCCCGTTCAATGTCGGCTCGGCGGTCTTTACATGGCGTGTTTGTCTCGCAGCACTGGCACAGCAGCAAGCACCAAAACCGAAAAGTTCGGGGGACCAGTGGGCGTTGCGCATTCCACGGAGCCGCGTTAGGCTTGGTACCCGGCTTGCGCATGAATCCGGGGAGGGGGAGATCCAATGCTGCGTCCATTGCAGGTCAGCCTGAGAGACCGGATCGATCCCGCACGCGATGCGCCGATCTATATGCAGATCATCCAGGCGCTGATCCGCGACATCGAGCGCGGCCGCCTGACCTCGGGCACATACCTGCCGAGCAGCCGCGAGCTCGCGCAGCTGCTCGGGGTCAACCGCAAGACAGTGGTGCTCGCCTATGAGGACCTGATCGCGCAGGGCTGGCTCGATTCTGCGGGCACGCGCGGAACGCGGGTCGCGACCGCGCTTCCCGACCCCGTCAACCGGCACCATAACGAGGTCGAGGCGACGATGAGCAATGCCGCCATCGACTATCGCTTCGCGCCGCCGCCCGAGCGGCCGCTTGCGCTGCCCTCGGGCCCGGGTCTCAAGCTCGACGAGGGAGCGCCCGACGGGCGGCTCTTTCCCGCCGAACTGCTTGCCCGCGCCTATCGCACCGCCGCGCACCGGGCGTCGCGCGACAACGGCTTCCAGTATCGCGATCCGCGCGGTTCGCCGGCGCTGCGCGAGAATATCGCGACGATGCTCAGGAGCCAGCGCGGCCTGCCCGTGACCGCGGAGAATATCTGCATCACGCGCGGCAGCCAGAACGGCATCTTCCTTGCCGCACATGTCCTGCTTCAGCCTGGCGATTCGGTGATTGTCGAGGCGCTCACCTATGAGCCCGCGGTCGCAGCGTTCCGCGCGCTCGGTGCCAATATCCTACCCGTCGGGCTCGACGAGGACGGGATCGATCTCGATGCCGTCGAGCATGCCTGCCGGCGCAACGCGGTGCGTGCGGTCTTCGTGACCCCGCATCATCAGTTCCCGACCACGGTCTCGCTGCGCCCCGAGCGCCGCCTGCGGCTGCTCGATCTCGCGCGCCAGTTCGGCTTCGCGATCATCGAGGACGACTATGACCACGAATTCCATTTCGAATCGCAGCCGCTGCTGCCGATGGCGGGCTATGCGCCGGGGCTCGTCATCTATGTGGGCTCGATGTCGAAGCTGCTGCTGCCGGCGCTGCGCATCGGATATGTGGCCGCGCCGCCGCCCGTGATCGACGCGATCGCGCACATGGTCTCGCTGACCGACGGGATGGGCAATACGCTGACCGAGGATGCCGCGGCCGAACTGATCGAGAATGGCGAGCTTCGCCGCCATGCGCGCAAGGTCCGCCAGGTCTATGCAATGCGCCGCGAAGGTTTTGCAGCCGAGATCGACAGGACGCTCGGCGACCTGGTCGACTACCGCATGCCCGCGGGCGGGCTCGCCTTCTGGCTGCGCTTCAACACCGATCTCGACCAGATGGAGGCGCGCGCGGCCGCCATGGGGCTTCGCTTCGCCTCCTCGCGCTCCTTCATGACGCGCGACGATGCGCCGCAGGGCTTGAGGATCGGCTTTGCCAGCCTCAACCAGCATGAGGCGCGCACGGCGCTCGCCGCGCTCCGCAAGGCAGCGAGCTGAAACCGCATTGGTCCCATCAACTTAGCGAATGTTGGATGTTTTACGATCCATGCCAAGGATGGAGCGTTCAGGCCTTGGAGGAGGGAAAATTATGAAACTTCGTCTAGCACTTCTGTTCGCGGCCATGGCGATGCCGCACGCTCCCGCGGTCGCGCAGCAAGCGCCGGCGCCAGCCGCCGAAAGTGATGCATGGCCCGAGGCCTGGTTCGAGATCTTCAAGCTGGCGCCCGGCAAGCAGGAAGAGTTCATCCGCCGCATCGCGCAGGCCGACGAGGTCGCCGCCGCCGCCGGGCTGCCGCCGATCCAGATCTTCTTCCACGAGAATGGCGCCGATTTCGACGTCATCCTCTTCAAGCCCGTGACGGGCGTGAAGCTCTCCCCCGCGCAGGAAGAGGCGATGGCGAAAAAACGGCGCGAACTGGGCCTGCCGAGTGGCCCCGCCTATTTCGTCAACATTCGCGAGCTCGTTGCCGAGCATACCGATTCAAAGACCTATGGCCCGCTCTCGGCGGGCCGGTGGCTGGCGCGGCTCGACAAGTGGCGCGCCGAGAATCCGCCGCGCAAGGCAACCAGGTGATGATGGGCCGCCGCACTTTCCTCGCCCTGACCGGCGGAACCGCTGCGGCGGCCGTTGCGCGCGCCGCGTTCGCAGCCGGGGATGACCAGCTCGACACCGCTTATGTCAATGCGAGGGTCTGGACCGGTGCCGGACTGGACGTGCGCAGCGATGCAGTCGGGATCAAGGGGGAGCGCATCGCCGCCATTGGCGCGGAGGCGGTACGCGCGCATACGGGCCGGCGCACGCGCGTCGTCGATCTTAAGGGCGCGTTTGTGACCCCCGGTTTCATCGACCCGCATGTCCATTTCGTGAAAGCGTCGGTGATGCTGTCGCAGCCCTCGCTGCGCGATGCCGCCGACCCGAATGAATTCGTCGCCCGCATTGCCGCGGCGGCCAAAGCGCTGCCAAAGGGGCAATGGCTCGAGGGTGGCAACTGGGACCAGGACCGCTGGGGGGGCGAAATGCCGCATCGCTCCTGGATCGATCCGGTCACCCCTGACACGCCGGTCGCGGTGATCCGCTACGACCTTCACATGCTGCTCCTCAATTCGCTCGCTCTGAGGCTCGCGGGCATCGACCGCAACACCCCCGATGTGGCTGGCGGCGTCATCGAGCGCGACGCCAACGGCGAGCCGACCGGGATCATCAAGGATGCCGCCAGGGATCTCGTGCTGCGCGCGATCGGCGAGCCGACACCCGACCAGATCGACGCCGCCACGCGCCAGGGCATTGCGCTCGCGCTCAGCAAGGGCGTCACCCAGGTCCATCCGACCGAGCTGGATGCGATCACCTTCGATTCGACCAGGCGGCTTCGCGCGCATGGCGCAACTGGCCTGCGCTTCAGGCATTATCTCCCGCTCAAGGACTGGGAAGCCCAGGCGGCGCTGATCGCACGCGAGGGCCGCGGGGATGACTGGGTGCAATGGGGCGGCTGCAAGGTCGTCTTCGACGGCTCGCTGGGCTCAAGGACCGCGCGCTTCTACGAACCTTATGAAGACGAGCCCAGCACGCGCGGCATCGTCGTCACTGATCCTGCCGCTCTGCGCCACTGGATGCAGGGCGCCGACAAGGCGGGCATCCAGGTCACCGCGCACGCGATCGGCGACGAGGCGAACGACATCGTCCTCGACACAATGGCGGGCGTCACCGCCGCCAATGGCGCGCGCGACCGGCGTTTCCGCGTCGAGCATGTCCAGCACATGAAGCCGCAGGCCATCCCGCGCTTCGAAAAGCAGGGCATCATCGCGTCGGTGCAGCCCTATCATGCGATCGATGACGGACGCTGGGCGGTGCGCCGCATCGGCGCGGAACGCCTGAAGACAAGCTTCGCCTTCGGCTCGCTCGTCCGCTCGGGCGCACATGTCTGCATGGGTTCGGACTGGCCGGTCGCGCCGATCGATCCGCTCACGGGACTCGATGCAGCGATCAACCGCGAAACGCTTGACGGCAAGAATCCGCAGGGCTGGTTCCCCGAACAGCGCGTGACGCTGGCCCAGGCGATGCGAAGCTATACGCAGGAAGGCGCATATGCGGGGTTCAACGAAAAGCGATTGGGCCTGCTCGCGCCCGGTTTTCTTGCCGATCTCGTTGCCTGGGACACCGACTTCTTCGCGGTCAAGCCGCATGCGCTGGTCAAGGCAAAGGTGTTGCGGACGATCGTCGGTGGGGTCCAGTATTTCGGCTGAGTCTGCGGGGGCCCTGTAACATAACTGCCACTTGGCCCCCTTGCGCGCGAACAAACTGGATGTTTAGCGGCCCAACCAACGCAATATTGTTAAGGCGCCGATAACGGGCTTGGTTCCGGCCCTGCCGTATCGGGAGGGAGGACTCGATACCAATTTTGGGGGGATTTCATAATGGTTGCAAATCGCAGCATCTTTCGGGGAACGAGCCTGGTGGCCTTTTGCGCGGCGCTTGCCGCCGCCGCGCCGGTCCTCGCGCAGGAAGAGGTCACCGAGAGCGAGAACATCGTCGTCACCGCGCAGCGCGAGAACGAGACGCAGGTGATCCGCGGGGGCTCGCTCGGCGCGCTGGGCGACAAGGACGCGATGGAAGTGCCCTTCGCCATCAAGGCATATGGCGAGACGCTGATCCTCAACCAGCAATCACTGACGCTCGGCGCGGTGCTCGAGAACGATCCGTCGGTTCGGACCTCGCTTGGCTTTGGCAACGCCTCCGAGCAGTTCATCATCCGCGGCTTCCCGCTCTTTGGCGAGGATATCGCGATCGACGGGCTCTATGGCGTCACGCCGCGCCAGCTCGTCTCGCCGGAACTCTATGACCAGGTCCAGGTCCTGAACGGCGCGAGCGCGTTTCTGTTCGGCGCGGCACCCGGCGGCTCGGCGCTTGGTGGCACCGTCAACCTCCAGCCTAAGCGCGCGCGCGAAACCGACATCAACCGGGTAACGCTCAACTACCTGTCCGACTCGCATCTGGGCGGGGCCTTCGATTTCGGCCGCCGCTTCGGCACAGACAACGCCTTTGGCGTCCGGATCAACGGCGCTGGCCGCTGGGGCGACATCGCGATCGAGGACGAGTATCGCAGCTCGGTCGTCGTCGGCGGCGCAATCGACTGGCGCAGCGACAACGTCCGCGTCTCGCTCGACCTCGCCTATCAGCGCGCGAGGGTCCAGCATATGCGGCCCATGGTCCAGCTCTCGGGCGTGACCTTCATTCCCGAGCCGCCAAAGGCCAGCCTGAACTATGGCCAGGACTGGAACTTCACCACGCTTCGCGACATCTTCGGCATCTTCAAGTTCGAATATGACCTGAGCGAAAACTTTATGTTCTACGCGAGCGCCGGTGCGCGCGATGCGGCGGAACGCGGCAAATACCAGAGCTTCACCCTGCTCAATGCCACCACCGGCCTTGGCCGCGTGACGGGTTCGAAGATCCCGCGCAACGACAATAACGAGGCGGCACAGGTCGGCCTGCGCGGCGATTTCGCGACCGGACCGATCAGCCATGAGATCAATGTTGGCGGTTCGCACAGCCGCTATATCAACCGCAACGCCTTTGCCTTCGGTCCCTTCACCGGCACGCCCAACAACCTGTTCAATCCCGTCGACGTGCCCGAACCCGTCTTTGGCGCGGGCCTGCTGGGAGGCGATCTCGAGGACCCGAACCCGGCCAACCGGACACGCCTCAACAGCCTGTTCTTCTCCGACACACTCGGCGCGTTCAACGAGGTCGTGGAACTCACGCTTGGCCTTCGGCGCCAGCAGATCTATTTCCGCTCCTACAATGTCACGACGGGCGTCCGGACGAACCGCTACAAGGAAAGCGCGACGACCCCCGTGGTCGGCCTCGTCATCCGTCCGACCGAGACCGTCTCGCTCTATGCTAACCGGATCGAGGGTTTGGCACAGGGGCCGGTCGCGCCCGCGGGCACGATCAATGTCGGCGAGGTGTTCCCACCCTTCAAGACCGTGCAATATGAGCTTGGCGGCAAGGTCGCGCTCGGCCGGTTCAACGCCTCGGTCGCGCTGTTCACGACCGATCGCCCGCAGGCGCTCACCATCCAGAACAGCGCGGGCCAGAGCGAGTTCACGGTCAACGGCCTCCAGCGCAACAAGGGCATCGAGTTCAGCGTCGACGGCGAGCCCCTCGATGGCCTGCGCGTCATCGCCGGACTCTCGCTCACCGACGCCAAGCAGCGCAAGACGACGCGCGGCTTGACCGACGGGCTCGATGCGATCGGTGTTCCCGAATATACCGCCAACGCCAATGTGGAATGGGATCTTGGCTTTCTGCCTGGCCTGACGCTAACCGGCCGCCTCATGCAGACCGGCAAGCAGCAGGTGAATCTCACCAACACGCTCGACCTGCCCAGCTGGACGCGTTTCGACCTTGGCGCACGCTACGTCGTCGCGGCAGGCGATGTGCCGATCACCTTCCGCTTCAATATCGATAATGTGGCGAACGAGAATTACTGGTCGTCGTCGCTTGGCGGCTATCTCGTCCAGGGCATGCCGCGCACCTTCAAGACTTCGGCGACGATCGAATTCTGAGGCGCGCGGAGCGGACCTCTCAACTTGGCCCGGCCAGAAACGGCCGGGCCTTTTCATGTCCGCAAGCGGCCGGGGCCGCCCGGCACGGACCGCCGCGCATTGGTCCCCTTACCTACGCAAAAAGTGGATGTTTTTCGGTCCCATGCTGCCCGCCATGCCGTTGCCATGACCGCACCCCTTCCCTCGCTGCGTCCGTCGCTGCGCCGCCGGCTTCTCACCGTCCATCGCTGGCTGAGCCTTGGCGCGGCGATATTCTGGCTGCTTCAGGCAATCACCGGCATCCTGATCGTATTTCATTGGGAAATCACCGACGCGACCATCTCGTCGGTCCATCGCGCGACCGATCTCGCCGCGATCGAGCGCCGGATTGACGCGCTCGTACCTCCGGGCAGCAGCGGCACAGTGCGTGCGGTCTGGACGACGGCGGGAGCGCCCGATCGGTACAACATCTATTACGCCGATGGCGCAGGTACCAGCAGCTCGCGCCGCATTGCCGGCGACGGAACCGTCTTGCACGCGCCGCGCAGCGACGAGACCACGGTCATGGGCTTCCTCGTTGGTTTCCATCACGATCTGCTGGGCTCTTGGGGCAACTGGATCGTATCGATCAGCGGCATCCTGCTCTGCTCCAACCTGGTTCTGGGCCTGGTCGCGGCCTGGCCGCGGCGCGGCACGTGGCGGCTTGCGCTCACGCCCGCGACCCGCGGCGGCGGCATCGCCCGCCTCTATTCGTGGCACCGCGCGGTTGGTCTATGGGCGGTGATCCCCGCGCTGATCATTGCCACTACGGGCACGATGCTCAAGTTCGAAGGCGGAATCGCCAAGCTGATCGGCGCCACGCCCGTCTCGCTTCCCTCCAATCCGCCGACGGGACGCCCCGTCGGTTTCGCCGCCGCAGCCGGGGCCGCGCTCGCGGCCATCCCCGGCAGTCGCCTGACGCAGGTTGCCTGGCCCGAGGACGGTGACGCGACCTGGCGCGTCCGCGTCCGCGCGCCGGGCGAAATCCGCCGAGCCTATGGCGGCACCCTTGTCCTCGTCGACGCGAACAGCGGCGTGGTTCGCGGCACCTGGCCGATCGCCGAGGCCGAGCCCGCTCGCGCTTTCATGAGCGCGTTGTTTCCGATTCATACCGGCGAGGCAGGAGGACTGCCCGGCCGCCTCCTCTCGATCGCCATCGGCCTGTGGCTGATCACGATGATCGTGGTGGGGACGCTGCTTTGGTTCAAGCGCCGCAAGCGGCGCCCAACCGGGCAATAACCATGCGCATAATGCTTTCTCTTCTTGCCGGAACGGCACTCGTTTTCGCGTCGTCGGCGCATGCCGAGGAAGATCGCATCGGCGCGCTGGAACGCCGGCTCGCCGAGCAGCAGCAACGTATCCAGCAGCTCGAGACGCTGGTCGCGGCACAGGCCGCGCGCCTCGAGCATCTCGACGCTCCGGCACCGGTTCCGGCTATCCCGGCGTCCGTCGCTGCCGTCGCGGCATTCCCCTCCGCCCCTCCGCCCGCGGCTGCAACGACCGCATCGGCCGCGCGCGCCAGCGAGACGATCGCCATGCGCATTCCCGGGCTGGACGTCAGCGGCGATCTTCGCATCCGGCAGGAGTGGAACACTGGCGGGGCGCGTGCGCGCGCGCGTTCGGTTCTTCGGGCCCGCCTGCGCGCAACCTACGCCGCCACCGACAAGCTCTCGATCGGCGGCCAGATCACGACCGGAGATCCCGACGATCCCAATTCGACCGACGTCACGCTGGGCAATTTCCTCGACGACTTTGCCGTCTCGCTCGACCAAGCCTGGATCCGCTACGCCAATGGCGGCCTCACCGTCCAGGCGGGCAAGTTCCCGCAGATATTCCAGCGCACCGACATGGTGTGGGACGGCGACGTTTCGCCGCAGGGCGCGGCCGTCTCCTACAGCGCGAAGGCCGGTGCCGCCCGGCTCGACGCGCGCGCTCTCTATTTCGTCGTCGACGAAGCCCCACTCGCGCGCGACAGCGACATGCTGGGCGGACAGGTCGCCTTTGCAGCCCCACTGGCGGAAGGCGTCAGGCTGGGCCTCTCCGGGAGCTATTATCATTATCGCCTAGGCTCGGTCACGGGTGCTGATGCCGGCGACTTTCGCGGCAATCTCGTCTCGGGCGGCCATTATCTCTCCGATTTCCACCTGATCGAAGGAATCGGCACGCTCAACTGGACCGGTGCCTCGGCGCGCTGGCCGCTCAGCTTCACCGCGGATGTCGTGCGCAATCTGGGCGCCGCGGTCCCCGGCGATACGGGTTTCAATCTGGAGCTCGCCGCGGGCCGCACCGCGCAGGCCGGCGATTGGCGCATCGCGTACAATTATTCGGACGTCGAGGTGGACGCGGTCCTCGCCGCCTTCGCCCATGACAATATCGATCTCTCGACCAATTACCGGCTTCACGGCCTCGCCATCGGCTATGTCCCGGCAAGCAACCTGCAGCTCGATCTCGCCTGGTACCATTATCGCCCGCTCGACGCCGCCTATGCGGCCGCCCTGTCGGCTTCGCATTGGCTCGATCGCGTGCGGCTCAACTTCATGGTGCAGTTCTGAGCCTGCTACCCGCCCTCATCCTCGCATCGTCCGGTGTTCCCGCAGGCGAGGACGCGGCTGCTGCGCACGCGGCCGAGCGCCACCTGCCCCGCAGCCATATGCACGTGCCCGAGAAGGCAGCAGAGGACGGGCCGCCGCTTGCCCTGCAGGTCACCTATACCGGCGAACTGATCGGCAATCCCGCAGGCGGCGTCAGGCACGGCGCGCGCTATCTCGATAATCTCGACATCGTGTTCGACGCGGACATGGACAGACTCGCCGGCTGGACCGGTGCGCACATCCATATCTACGGTCTCTACAATAACGGAAACGCGATCAGCGCTCTGGTCGGCGACGCCCAAGCGGTGAGCAATATCGAAACCGGCGACCGCGCCTTGCGCCTGTACGAGGCCTGGATCGACCAGTCGCTGAACGAAGCCGTATCGCTTCGCGTCGGCCTCTACGATCTCAATTCCGAATTCGACGCGCTCGACACCGCCAATCTGTTCGTCAGCAGCCCGCACGGGATCGGCACCGATTTCGCGCAGAGCGGGCGAAACGGTCCCTCGATCTTTCCGTCCACCTCGCTGGCCGCGCGGCTGAGGATAACCCCGGCCGGTGGCTGGGCGATCCGTGCAGCCGTCCTCGACGGCGTTCCGGGCGATCCGGACCATCCCGGCCGCACGGCCGTCCGCTTGGGCGACGGCGATGGCGCGTTGCTGGTCGGCGAGGTCGAGGCGCCGCTGGGGAAAGGAAAGCTGCTGCTCGGCCATTGGCGCTACACTGGCCGCTTCGACCTCAACCATGGGCGCGGCACGGGCAAGGGCAATGCCGGCACCTATGTCCGCGCCGAGCTTCCACTCGTCGCGCAGCCGCAGGGCAGCATCGCCGGCTTCATGCGGCTGGGCACCGCCAGCGACCGGTTCAACATGTTCGATTTCTTCACAGGCGCGGGCCTCAAATTCACCGGCTGGCTCCCGGGCCGCGACAAGGACGAATTCGGCGTCGCGCTGGCGGCCGCCTTTACCTCGGACTCCTACCGCGCGCGCACCGGCGCGACGTCGGCGGAAGTCGCGCTCGAGGCGAGCTACCGCGCTCAGCTGACGCCCTGGCTCGCCCTGCAGCCCAACATCCACTATATCCGCCGTCCTTCGAGCGATGCCGGCATTGCCGACGCCCTGGTTCTCGGCATCCGGGCCGAAGCGAGCTTCAACCTGATCGGGCTTTGATAGCGCGGCGCAACGCGCCTTCGCCGATGGCTTTGGCGCGGCGCAAGCGCGCCGCGTCCCAATCGTGCGCCATCGAATCTCGCGAGCAGCCACCTTGGCCATCAGAGAACAAACTCTGTCGATTGCGGTTGCTGGATCGTGAACCCATGAACGAAGCGTCGTAAAGCGACCGCATCCGGCTGTTCAGCTACATGATCGCGCCAGACGGGTTTCCCGAGGTTGTTCCGATCCGCCACGCCGCAAGCTGTCATTCTCGCATCGGCGATGCGAGGCGTGCAATCGGCGTCGGATGGTTCGCCTGCGGCTTGTCGTTGGAGCCGCCGAAGACGGAAAATCGTCACGCTACCGCCGGGATGCGCCGGGCGCTGGCAACTGCCATTGCCCCTGCGCCACACTGGCCGTCAGCACGGCTGATTGCGTGACGAGAAACGGCCATTCAGTTCCCGTGGGAGCGAGCGAGTGCAGCGCGATCGGCTCGACCTTGATCGACCTTCCCGTAAATCGATTCCGACGGCGATTCTCTCCATAGACCCGATCATTTGCATACATGTCAAAAATGACATATGCCGCTTTTGACATGTTGACGATTCGCGAGCGCCTCGAAGAATTTGTCCGCCGCATGAATGCGGCTCCGGCTTGCTCGTCCTTTACCGAGGCGTTCGACCTGCTTGGCCGCACCTTGATCGAGATCGAGGACGCATTTTCGGGCATCGCCTATGATGCGGCCTATCCGCGCGACGACGGACGCATGTATCCACCGAAGGAGGACGCGCGTCGCGAGGTTCCGGGCCGTACGGATCTCCAGTGCTTTCGCAGCAAGCAGCATAGAACCTATTTCAGTGAGGAGGGCGCCATTCTCATTGCGGATCTGAAGGGCCATATCCTGTTGGACAAATCCGGAAGCGACGGAAGGAGCATCGGCTTATGAACAAGGACATCAAGCAGTTCGTCGAATTGCTGCAATCGGAAGCCGCCGTAGCGTTCGAGATCGATGCCCCTGCGAATGCGGATGGCGTATGGTGGATCGATATCGAGATCGACGGAATGCAGAGCAACATACTTTGGCAGAAGTCGCTCGGCTTCGGGGTCTATTCGCGAGAGAGCAGCTATGGCGGGCGCCCGCAGGAAATCTATCGCAAGCCCGCGGAAGCCAGCGCCCGAATTCTCCAACTGGCAGCGCAGTGGCGCAGGGATGCGAAACTCCATGCGCTGGGCTTGAAAGAGCTCAGGCATCTAGTCGGAGGGACCCAGCTTGATGTGGCGAAGGTGCTGGACACCGATCAGGCCAGAATTTCGAAGCTGGAGAAAGCCGGCGACATGAAGCTCAGCATGTTGATTGCGTATCTTAATGCCATTGGCGGGACGCTTGAACTACGCGCTCATTTTCCATCGTTCGAAGCGCCGATTGAGCCCGTCGATCCCCTTGTGGTTAGAGGAAGGGCCAAGCATGCAGCTTAATCTTCTCGTACTGCGCGCACGCGATCCCCAACGGCTGGCGGAATTTTATGCGCTGCTGGGGCTTCGTTTCGCCCGCGAAAAACATGGCTCGGGCCCCGATCACATGGCGTGCGATACGGGGCGCGGAATTCTGGAAATCTATCCTTGCACCGATCCGTCCAGCAGTACGCGGGCCGTGAGGCTTGGTTTTGCCGTCGACGATCTCGACGCGCGATGCCGCGCTGTCGAGGACAGTTGGGGCAAGCTCGTTCGCGAGCCACGCCACACGAGTTGGGGACGATGCGCGACGATTGAGGATCCTGAAGGGCATAGGATCGACCTAGTCGAAGCATAGGCGGTCCCCGGGGCCTGCTTGCTGAGATGAGCCTCCCAGGCCTTCGGCCGCGTGAGCGTGCGTGTCCGCCGTCAGCACCAATGGCACAGATTTGAGGTTGTGAATTAAGGAGGATTTGGGTCTCGTCGTAGTGACGAAG
>NZ_JBYSXE010000002.1:0-108503 GCF_058781925.1 Sphingobium sp. FW306-1B-F04DB
CCCTCCCCCACCGAGCACCAATTTCGACACCGCCGAATATCGCCAGTCCAACGCCGCGGTCAGCAGCAACGCGATCAACGCCTATCAGGCGGGCGCGACGGGCGCGGGCGTGACCACCGCGGTCGTCGACAGCGGCATCAACCCTGCGCTCGGCGAATTCGCGGGCAAGATCAGCAGTGCCTCGGCGGATGTCGCAAGCACGCGCGCGATGGGCGACGAGGACGGCCACGGCACCGCGGTCGCCGGGATCATCGGCGCGCTGAAGAACGACAGCGGGATGCACGGCATCGCGTTCAATTCGACCTTGCTCATCGCGCGCACCGACCAGCCGGGCAGTTGCACCAATACCAGCGGCCCCGTCGACCAGCAGGGTTGCCAGCACCCCGACAGCGCGATCGCGCGCGGGGTCGATCTGGCGCGCACCAGCCAGGCGCGCGTGATCAACATCTCTTTGGGCGGCTCTCCCGCGGGCAGCGTGCTGCGCGCCGCGATCGACCGTGCCACCGCGGCGGGGATCGTCGTCGTGATCTCGGCGGGCAATGACAGCGGCGCCAACCCCGATCCGCTCGCGCAGATCGCGCTCGATCCCGTGGCGCGCGGGCTCGTCATCGTCGCGGGCGCGATCGACGCCAATGGCGCGTTCGCCAGCTTCAGCAACCAGGCGGGCAATGTGCAGAGCCAGTATCTCTCGGCGCTCGGTGTCCGCGTGGTCACGGTCAACGAGAATGGCTCGCTGATCCAGTTCAGCGGCACCTCCGCCGCCGCCCCCGTCATCTCGGGCGCGGTCGCGCTGCTCGCCCAGGCCTTTCCCAACCTCACCGGGCGCCAGATCGTCGAGCTGCTGTTCAACTCTGCGCGTGATCTCGGCGCCGCCGGAGACGACGCGACCTTCGGCCAGGGCGGGCTCGACCTCGCGCGCGCCTTCCAGCCGCAGGGACAGATCGCGCTCGCGGGTTCGATGACCCCGGTTTCGACCGCCGCCAATGCGACTACCTCACCGCCGATGGGCGATGCGGGGAAGCGGGGAAGCGCGCAGGCGGTGATGCTCGACGGCTATGGCCGCGCCTATATGCTCGATCTCGCGCGAACGCTGCGGCCCGGCGCGCCGAAGCGCGCGCTCGCGCCCGCGCTGACCCAAAATGGTCGCCAGCTCGCCGCCGCGGGGCGTGCGATTGCCTTTTCGGTTTCGGTGGCCGATGCCGGTCGCGGTACGCAGCTGCTGCTCACCCGCGATCAGGCCGAACTCGCCCGCGCCACCGCGGGCTATGTCGCGAGCCGGATAGATCGCAATACCGAGATGGCGCTCGGCTTCCGCACGAGCGCGGGCACGATTGCGGCTTCGCTCAAGGGCCGCCGCGAACCCGCCTTCCTCGTCGCGGAGAACGCGACGCGCGGCCTCGGCTTCGAGCGCGACACCCGGTCGGCGGTCGCGGTGCGCCACCAGCTGGCCGATCTCGGCATCATGGTCACCGCCGAGACCGGATCGGCGCTGCTCTACGATCCCGACGATGCGGCGCGGCTGCGCGGCCATTATGGCCGCCACGGTTATGACCGCGTCTCATTGGGGATCGACGGGCGGCTCGGCAGGCTCGCGCTCGGTGTCGAGGCGAGCCGGCTGGCCGAGAAGGAAACGATCCTTGGCGCGCGCTTCGCCCCAGTGCTCGGCGGCAATGGCGCGACCAGCTGGTTCCTCGACGTCGACGCCGCGCTCGATCTGTCGCACGGCTGGCAGGTCGCGGGCACGCTGCGGCAGGGGATCACCCATGCGCCGCTCGGCACGCTCAAAAGCAACGCGTTCGCCTTTGATGTCAGCAAGACGGGCCTGTTCGACGCCGCCGACCGTTTCGCGCTGCGCGCATCACAGCCGCTGCGCATCGTCAGCGGCGGCTTCCACCTGAACCTGCCCGACAGCTACGACTATCAGACGGGCGAGACGCGCTATGCGGTCCGCTATCTGGGGCTGGCGCCCAAGGGGCAGCAGATCGATCTCGAGGCCGCCTATGCGCGGCCATTGGGGCCGGGCTGGCTCACCACCAACCTGTTCTGGCGCAAGGATCCGGGCAATCTCTGGTACGCGCCCGACGACATCGGCGTCGCGCTGCGTTTCGCGATGGAGTTTTGACTTCAGACTTTACGGTGTCATCCCCGCGAAAGCGGGGATCCAGAGGAAATGAGGAGCCGCTCGGCTTTTCACAAATATCCAATGGATTCCCGCTTTCGCGGGAATGACAAAGAAGCGATTGCCGGCGCCTAAACCGTGAAGCTCTCGCCGCAGCCGCACGCGCCCTTGGCGTTGGGGTTGTTGAAAACGAAGCCCGCGGTGAAATCGTCCTCGACCCAGTCCATCGTCGAGCCGATCAGGTAGAGCACCGAACCCGCATCGATGAAGAAGGGACCCGCCGGCGTCTCGATCCGCTCGTCGAACGACGCGGCCTCGCTCACATAGTCGACCGAATAGGCGAGCCCCGAACAGCCGCGCCGCGGCGTCGACAGCTTGAGCCCGAGCGTCCCCGCGGGCGCGTCCTTCATCAGCGTCGCGATGCGTGCCTCTGCATTGGGCGTCAGGAGGACCGCAGCGGGACGCGCGCGGGGCTTGGTCACGGTCTCGGTCATCACAGCATCCCCAGTTCGAGCTTGGCCTCGTCGGACATCTTCTGCGGATCCCATGGCGGATCCCAGATCAGGTTGACCTCGGCCGATCCGATCCCCGCGACGCTGCCGACGCGCAACTCGACCTCGCCGGGCATCGACTCCGCGACGGGGCAATGCGGCGTGGTCAGCGTCATCGTCACGACGGCGTGGCCGTCCTCGGTGATGTCGACGCCGTAGATCAGCCCGAGATCGTAGATGTTCACGGGAATTTCGGGATCGTAGATCTCCTTCAAGGAGTCGATCACCGCTTCGTAGAGATCGCCGCCGGGCTCGCCCCGGGGCTCGGCCGCAGGTTTCTGCGACAGGAAGCCCTCGAGATAGTCGCGCTTGCGCTCCAGCGTCTCGCGCGGCGTTTCCGCCGCCGCGTCCTCGACGCGCGCCTTGGGCGGCTTCACCGCCTCATCGACTTCCTCGACCGTGATCCTGCGTTCCTCGTTCACCCGAAGATCCTCGTTACCCGTTCAATGCCCTTCGCGAGCGCCTCTACATCCGCCTCGCCCGAATAGACGCCGAAGCTCGCGCGCGCGGTGGCGTCCACCCCCAGATGCGCCATCAGCGGCTGCGCACAGTGATGCCCCGCGCGGATCGCGACATGGCTTTCGTCCAATATGGTGCCGATATCGTGGGGATGAACCCCCTCGATCCCGAAGCTGACGATTCCCGCCGAATCCGTGGGGCCGAACAGCCGCACGCTGTTGATCGCCGACAGCGCCTCGCGCGTGGCTTTTACCAGCGCTGCCTCGTGCGCGTGGATCGCATCGAGCCCGATCGCCTCGACATAATCGATCGCCGCATGAAGCCCGATCACGCCCACGACGTGCGGCGTGCCCGCCTCGAAGCGCGCGGGCGGAGGGGCATAGGTGGTCTTTTCGAAGCTCACCTTGTCGATCATCGCACCCCCGCCATGCCAGGGCGGCATCGATTCGAGGATCTCGGGCCGCGCCCAGAGCACGCCGATGCCGGTCGGACCGTAAAGCTTGTGGCCGGAAAAGACGTAGAAATCCGCGCCGATCGCGGCGACATCGACGGGCAGGCGCGGTACCGCCTGGCAACCGTCGAGCAGCAGCTTCGCGCCCACGCCATGCGCCAGATCGGCGGCGCGCTTCGCGTCCAGCACCGAACCGAGCACGTTGGAGACATGCGCCAGCGCGACGAGCTTGTGCGCCGGCGTCAGCATCGCCTCGACCGCGTCGAGGTCGATCTTTCCGTCCTCTGTCAGTGGCGCGACATCGATCTCGATGCCGGTACGGTCGCGCAGCAACTGCCAGGGCACGATGTTCGAATGATGTTCGAGCATCGAGAGCAGCACACGGTCGCCTGCCTTCAGATGCGTGTTGCCCCAGCTATGCGCAACGAGGTTGATGCTCTCGGTCGCGCCGCGCGTGAAGACGATTTCCTCGGGGGCGCCGGCGCCGATGAAGCGCGCGATCCGGGCGCGCGCCGCCTCGAAGGCGATCGTCATCTCGGCCGAGCGCTGATAGACGCCGCGGTGGACGGTGGCATAGCTCTCGCCATAGCCGCGCGCGATCGCGTCGATCACCGGCCGCGGCTTCTGCGCGGTCGCCGCGCTGTCGAGATAGCGCCAGCCTTCGGGGATCGCCGGAAAGTCCGCGAGATGGTCGAGGGGGAGCAATTCCTCCCCGGCACGGGGAGGGGGACCGTCCGAAGGACGGTGGAGGGGTTGTTCGGACGTCGTGCCAGCCCCTCCGTCGCGCTGCGCGCGCCACCTCCCCGTTCCGGGGAGGATCTCACTCGTGCCGCTCACAGTGCCGCCTCCAGCCATGCATCGGCGTCCGCGGTGAACGCTTCGCGCACCGCGTCCTCGCCGATCCGCTCGAGCGCGTCGGCGACGAAGGCGCGCGTCAGCAGCGCCTCGGCCTGGCTCGGCGGAATCCCGCGTGATTCGAGATAGAACAGCGCACGCTTGTCGAGTTCGCCGACGGTCGCGCCGTGCGCGCATTTTACGTCATCGGCGAAGATCTCGAGCTCGGGCTTGAGGTTCACCGTCGCGGTGCGCTGGAGCAGCAGGCCGCGCAAAGATTGCTCGCCATCGGTCTTCTGCGCGTCGCGCGCGACCTCGACCCGCGCGGCAAGGCTCGCGGCCGATTTGTCCGCGGCCACCGCGCGCCAGACTTGACGGCTGACGCCATTTTCGGCGTCGTGACGCAGCACGATCGCAGCTTCCTGCCGCTGGTCGCCATGGCAGAGCAGTGTGCCGCCAATCTCGGCAAAACCACCATCGCCGTTCAGCGCCACCGCGCCGTCGATCCGGCTTCCCGCATCGCCCGCACCAAGGAAGATGCTGACAAGGCTCGCGCCCTGCCCGACTTCGGCCTGGTCGCGCAGCGAGACGAAGCCGCTCGACTGGAGCAGGCGCACCGAGCGCATCAGCCGCGCCGCCGGTGCAAGCGTGATCCGGGTCAGGCGGTTGGCCCAGCCGTCGCCGATGAAGGTCTCGACGATGCTTGCCTGCGCGTCCTCGTCGAGCGCGATGCGGCCCGCGACATGATTGGCGCCGCCGGTGGCGACATGGATGATCTCGACCGGCCCCGAGCTCGCCGCATCGCGGCCGAGCGAGAGCGTCCAGCCCTTGCCCTGTGCAAGCCGCCCGAGCGGGTGATCGCTGGACGCTTCCACATCGCCGATCGCAACCTCCGCCGGTGCGCTCAGCGAAGCTTGGAACACCCCGTCGACAAAGACGAGGCGCGGGCCGCCGAGACCGAGCCAGGGCAGCGAGGCAAGCGGGCGTTCGGCGCGCGGCGCTTCCGCAAGCGCGGGGAGGGCCGAAAGATCCGACCAGCGCCACGCTTCTTCGCGCGTGGAAGGGAGGGTGAGGGTCACAATAGTTCCTCCCCGGCACGGGGAGGGGGACCGTCCGCAGGACGGTGGAGGGGTTGGCGGGAACTCCGGAGAAGCCCCCCCCCCATGCTTCGCATGGTCCCCCTCCCCGTTCCGGGGAGGATCTGGAAGGCGTTCCTCACGCCGCCACCTGCGCATAGCCTTCGCGCTCGAGTTCGTGCGCGAGTTCGGGGCCGCCCGAACGGACGATCTTTCCGTCGGCGAGGACATGGACGAAATCGGGCTCAACATAGTCGAGCAGCCGCTGATAGTGCGTGATCAGCAGCACCGCCTTGTCGGGGGCGCGCATGATGCGGTTGATGCCGTCACCGACGACGCGGAGCGCGTCGATGTCCAGGCCCGAGTCGGTCTCGTCGAGCACCGCGAGCTTCGGGCCGATGATCCCCATCTGCACCATCTCGTTGCGCTTCTTCTCGCCGCCCGAAAAGCCGACATTCACGGGGCGCTTGAGCATCTCCATGTCGAAGCCGAGCCGGTCGGCCTGCACGCGCGCGACCTTCAGGAACTCGCCGCCCGACAGCGGCCCTTCCCCCCGCGCCTTGCGCTGGCTGTTGAGCGCTTCGCGCAGGAACTGGACGTTGGAGATACCGGGGATCTCGACGGGATACTGGAAGCCGAGGAAAAGGCCGAGCGCGGCGCGTTCGTGCGGCTCCATGTCGAGCAAATCCTTGCCCTCGAAGCTAACGATGCCTTGGGTCACCTCATAACCCGGCCGCCCGCCGAGCACATAGGCAAGCGTCGACTTGCCCGCGCCATTGGGGCCCATGATCGCATGGATCTCGCCCGCACCCAGGCTGAGCGTCAGCCCCTTGAGGATCGGCTTGCCGTCAACTTCGGCGTGGAGGTTTTCAATCTTGAGCATCATGTATCCATTTTTGCGGCGGTGCGGACGTGCGAGCGATGACGAAGCCAAAGGAGCACTGCAAATATGGGGGGAACAAGAAGCAGCCCCACGCTGAGAATGAGCAGGAGCTGCTGTTGAGCAGCAGAAGTCGGCTCATCCCAAGGAAACAGAACCATCGGCCCGACAAAGAGAAACGGCACCGACACAAATATCCAGAAAGCGAGCAGAACTCCGAAAATCCGCGAATCGCTCACCCCACGCTCCCCTCAAGGCTGATCCCGAGCAGCTTCTGCGCCTCGACCGCGAACTCCATCGGGAGCTGCTGGAGCACCTCTTTCGCAAAGCCGTTGACGATCAGCGCCACCGCTTCCTCCTGCCCCAGTCCGCGCTGCATCGCGTAGAAGAGCTGGTCGTCGCTGATCTTGCTCGTCGTCGCCTCATGCTCGATCTGCGCCGAGGGGTTGCGGACCTCGATATAGGGCACGGTGTGCGCGCCGCACTTGTCGCCGAGCAGCAAGCTGTCGCACTGCGTGAAGTTGCGGACATTCTCGGCGGTCGGGCCGACGCGGACGAGGCCGCGATAGGTGTTGCTCGAGACGCCCGCGCTGATCCCCTTCGACACGATCGTCGAGCGGCTGTTCTTGCCGAGATGGATCATCTTGGTGCCGGTATCGGCCTGCTGGTGGTTGTTGGTGACCGCGACCGAATAGAATTCGCCGACGCTGTTCTCGCCCGCGAGCACGCAGCTCGGATATTTCCAGGTGATCGCCGAGCCCGTCTCGACCTGCGTCCAGCTGACCTTGCTGTTCTTGCCCTGGCAGAGCGCGCGCTTGGTCACGAAATTGTAGATGCCGCCCTTGCCCTCGGCGTCGCCGGGATACCAGTTCTGGACGGTCGAGTATTTGATCTCGGCATCGTCGAGCGCGACGAGCTCGACCACTGCGGCATGAAGCTGGTTCTCGTCGCGCATCGGCGCGGTGCAGCCTTCGAGATACGAGACATAGCTGCCCTTGTCGGCGACGATCAGCGTCCGTTCGAACTGGCCGGTATTCTCGGCGTTGATCCGGAAATAGGTGCTGAGTTCCATCGGGCAGCGCACGCCCTCCGGAATGTATACGAAGGTGCCGTCCGAAAAGACCGCGCTGTTCAATGTCGCGAAGAAATTGTCGTGCTGCGGCACGACCTTGCCGAGCCACTTCTTCACCAGCTCGGGATATTCGCGGATCGCCTCGGAGATCGAGCGGAAGATCACCCCCGCTTCCTCCAGCTCCTTGCGGAAGGTGGTGGCGACCGAGACGCTGTCGAACACCGCGTCGACCGCGACCTTGCGCGCGCCCTTGACCCCCGCGAGCACTTCCTGTTCGGCGATCGGGATGCCCAGCTTGCGATAGGTCTCGAGGATCTCGGGATCGAGCTCGTCGAGCGAGTTCAGCTCGGCCTTTTTCTTCGGCTCCGCATAATAGTACGCGTTTTGATAGTCGATCGGCGGAATCGAGAGCTTGGCCCAGTCGGGGCTCTCCATCGTCAGCCAGTGGCGATAGGCCTTCAGCCTCCATTCGAGCATCCATTCGGGCTCGCCCTTCTTGGCCGAGATGAAGCGGACGGTGTCCTCGTTCAGCCCCTTGGGCGCGAACTCCTGCTCGACGTCGCTGGAAAAGCCCCATTCGTATGTGGCGAGCTTCTCGGCGGCGGCCAGCGCTTCAAGATTCTTCGTCGCCATTAAAACGCTCCCGCCGCGAAGCGGCCAAAATCAATCTCCGCGTCTCCGCGTCTCCGCGCGAGAAAAATTTGTGCGCGCGGAGGCGCGGAGGCGCGGAGAAAGAAAGGTTGCGCTGCGCGCATCAGTGGGGCCTCCCCGACAGGCTCGCCAGCGTCACGCCCGCGAGCGCGCCGCGCACCGCGCCGCTGACCGCGTTCATATGCGGCTTCACGCGGCAATCGGCCTCGAGGCCGCAATCATGGGCGCCGTGCTCGGCACATGGGGTCATGGCAATGGGTCCTTCGACGGCCTCGATCACATCGGCGAGGCTGATGGCGGCGGGCGGACGCGCGAGGCGTATGCCCCCGCCCGTGCCCCGGCTCGATTCGATCAGTCCCGCGGCAGAAAGCCGGCTGACCAGCTTCTGCGCGGTGGGGAGCGGAATGCCCGTCTCCGCGGCAAGCGTCGTCGCGTTCATCTTCGTCGCCCCGCAATGCCGCGCGGCGGCGGACATCATCACGACCGCATAATCGGCAAGGCTGGAAAGGCGCATGATTGCGAATGACTCTCAAATCGGACTGATTCGTTCCGATTGCCATATGGAGAGGGTTTGCGCGGGGATCAACCCTCTCGAGTCACACATTTCCCGTCATTCCCGCGAAAGCGGGAATCCAGACGATGTTGGAAAAGGACTGCGCCATCGCTGGCACCCTTGGATTCCCGCTTTCGCGGGAGTGACACCGAGGTTCAGCGATCAGGTCTGGAAAACGATCGGGTCGACCTTGTCCGCGAGCTCGGCGGGCTTGACAGTTAGCTTGGCGAGCACGGGCAGCTCCTCGCTGAAGCGCTTGGGGGTCAGTCCCGTGAACTGCTTGATCTCGCGGATGAAATGCGACTGGTCGTAGAAATTCTCGCCGATCAGCTCGTCGACCTCGGCCTCGCCGCGCGCGAGCGTGGTCGCGGCGCGAATCGCGCGATATTTGCGCGAGAGCAGCTTGGGCGGGACGCCGTAGAGGCGCTTGCACTGGCGCTCGACCTGACGGCGCGACAGCCCGATCCGGTCGACCAGATCCTGCACCTCGGGCGACAATGCGCTTTCAAGCCATTCGTCGACGACGCGCGTGAACCAGACCGGGGTTTCCTCGATCTGCCTGGCAAGCTCGCGCGTGATGCGATTGCCGATCACGACCTTGGCCTCAAGGCTTTCGGCGGCGCGCAGTTCGTCGAGCACGTCGAGCAGTCCCGAACCGAACAGGTGGGTCGCGTCGATCGCGCGGTTGACCAGCGTCGACGCCTCGAACCCCATCAGCGCGCCCCAGCCCGCGGGCAGCAGCCCCGCGCCGAAGATGTGCACGGGACCCTCGACGCGCACTTTGGTGTTGCCCGTGGTCGGGCCGACGATGGTGACCGGAGACGAGGACTGCTCGTGCCCGTCCGCGAAATGATAGGTGCCCTGGCCCGACAGCATGAAGCGGATCTGCGCGAAATCGGCGCGCTCGACATCCTCGAACACCGGAACCGGCGCGCGGAACTCGTAGAATACCGAGAGAAGCTCTCGCAGGTCGCCGTCAGGCGCCGCATAATCGAGCGTAATGTCCATGCCCTGTTTGACCCGATTTTCTTGTTGGACAGGCAACATACCGCAATCATGCGGACAAGAAAAGCGGCCCGGCCAGCAGTTGCCAGCCGGGACCGCAAGTTCAAGAACCCCTAAAGAATTTCAAGGGCCCTTCGGGTCGCAAGCCCGTTTAGGCCTGCACCACCCGATTCGTATTGTATGGAATCGACATGCTCCGGAAATGCTTGATCAATTCATCAAAGCGTCACGAAGCCTTGCCGCCCGCCGCGATCCACGCGTCGACGCGCTCCTCCATCACGTCGAGCGGCACCGGCCCGCTCTTGAGGATCACGTCGTGGAAAGCGCGGACGTCGAAGCGGTCGCCCAGCTTTTTCTGCGCACGGTCGCGCAGCTCGCTGATCTTGAGTCGCCCGACCAGATAGGCGGTCGCCTGCCCCGGATAGACGATATAGCGCTCGATCGCCTTGACGATCCCGCCCGGCGCGTCGGCCGAATTGTCCTCGACATATTTGATCGCCTGTTCGCGCGTCCATTTCTTGTGGTGGAGCCCCGAATCGACGACGAGGCGGATCGCGCGGTGGAGTTCGAGCTGGAGCCGGCCGAAATCGCGATAGGGATCGGTGTAGAGCCCCATATCCTTGGCGAGCTTCTCCGAATAGAGCCCCCAGCCTTCCGAATAGGCGGTGACCCCGCCGAACTGGCGGAAGGCGGGGACGTCCTTGAGCTCGGTCTGGATCGCGAGCTGGAGGTGATGCCCCGGAATCCCCTCATGATAGAACAGCGCCTCGACCTCGGTCAGCGGCATGTCGTTCATGTCGTAGAGATTGGCGTAATAGGTGCCCGGCCGCGTCCCGTCGGGCGAAGGGCGCTGGTAGAACGCCTTGCCCGCCGACTTCTCGCGGAACGGCTCGACGCGCTTCACCACCAGCGGCGCCTGCGGCAGCGTCGCGAACCAGTCGGGCAGCTTGGCGGTCACCCACTGCTTGGCCTGCTCGGTGTCCTTGAGGTAGAGCGTGCGCCCCTCATCGGTATTGGGCGCGTAGAAGCGCTTGTCCTCGCGCATGAACTTGAAGAACGCCTGCAGGTCGCCGGTGAAGCCGGTCTTCTTCATGATCTCGCGCATCTCGCCATGGATGCGCGCGACATTGTCGAGGCCGACCTGGTGGATCTGGTCGGGGGTCATCGCGGTGGTGGTGTAGTTGGACAGCCGCTCGGCATAATAGGCGGCGCCCTCCTTGAAGCGCCACACGCCGTCATCGGTGCCCGCGATCGCCTGCTGGCGTTCCATCTCGGTGATCAGGCGGCCATAAGCGGGCTTGACCGACTTGTTGAGCGCATCCGACGCGGAAGCGAGCAGCGCATCCTTCTCGCCCTGCGGAATGTCGAGCTTCGCCACCTTGCCCTTGAGGTCGGCATAGAGCGGTGCCTCGGTCGCGATCCGCGTGAAGGGGAAGCCCGAGATCACGTTCTTCGCGTCCGAGATCACGTACGGGTAGACCCATTTGGGCGGCATCACCCCCGCGGTGGCGCGCTCCTTCGATTCGCCGATCAGCTGGTCGATCGCGGGGCCGAGGCCGTTCAGGCGGCTCACATAGGCCTCCGCATCGGCCTTTGTGTCGATGCGGTGGATGTTGATCAGGAAGGCGGGCAGCTGGCTGTGCGGCCCGTTCATCTGATCGAACACATAGCCATAGTCGCGATACTGGTACGCGCGCGTGCTGCGTTCGATCATCTTCTCGAAGAGGCGGAAGGACAGCGCGTTCTCGGCATTGAGCTTCGCGGGGTCGAACTTCGCGCGCATCGCCTTCAGCGCGGCCTGATCGGCATCATATTCGCGCTGCTCGGCAGCGTCGGTGAACTCGTCCCACTTGCCGTAATCGCCGTCCTTGATCGCGCGGAACGACTTGGACAGCGGCGAGCGCGCGAGCTGCGCGGCATCGTAGTCGGCGAAGAATTTGAGGATCGCGGCATTCTGGTCGGCCTGCGCCGCGGCGGGGGCGGCGACCAGCGTCAGCGAAAGCGGGGCGGCAAGAGCGAGGGCAAGCGCCGACGCGGCGGAACGGAACACGCGCATGATGTGGAATCTCCCAGATAATGTTCTGCGCGCGACCCTAGTGGAAACTGCACGCAGTTGTGAACCGTCCCCTGGCGTTGGTCGAAGCGACTATCACGTTCATCGAAAGCGCCGGAACCCCTCGCCTGCTCCCGACCCGCACGGGCTGAGCCTGTCGAAGCCCTTTCCATTCGCTTCTTCGCGCCTTCGCGTCTTCGCGTGAACACCGCTTTTCTCACGCGAAGACGCGAAGGCGCGAAGGAATATCTCGGCGGGTTGGCGCGCACGCCAAAACCGAGGCGTCCCCTCTCCTGCGAGATTTTTTGACCGTTTCACGGTGCGCTGCCATAGGCGGCGCATGCTCTATCCGCTGCTTCGCCCGCTGATCTTCCTGGCTGATGCCGAGCGCGCGCACCGCCTCAGCATCGCCGCGCTGAAGCTGCTGCCGCCCGCACCGCCGCCGCGACCCGATCCGCTGCTGTCGACGCGCGTCGCGGGGATCGACTTTCCCAATCCGGTGGGCTTGGCGGCAGGCTATGACAAGGATGGCGAGGTGCCGCACGCGATGCTCGGCCTCGGCTTCGGCTTTGCCGAGCTCGGCACGCTCACCCCGCTGCCGCAGGCGGGCAATCCCCGCCCACGCCTCTTCCGTCTTGCCGAGGACCAGGCGGTGATCAACCGCATGGGCTTCAACAATGGCGGGCAGGCCGCCGCGCTCGAACGGCTGAAGCGCGCCCAGCACCGCCCCGGCATCGTCGGGGTCAATATCGGCGCCAACAAGGACAGCGCGGCCGGCGGAGCCGCGATCGCCGACTATGCGAAGGGCGTCGCGACGATGAAGCAGGTCGCGACCTACCTGACGGTCAACATCTCCTCCCCCAACACCCCGGGCCTGCGCGCGCTGCAGGACGCGGGCGCGCTCGAGGCGCTGCTCGACACGGTGATGGAAGCGCGCGGGAATGACGGGCCACCGATCTTTCTGAAGGTCGCCCCCGATCTCGAGCCCGCCGATATCGACGACATCGCGCGCATCGCCGCCGACAAGGCACTCGACGCGCTGATCGTCTCCAACACCACCATCACCCGTCCCGCGCTCAAAAGCCGCCACGCTGCCGAAACCGGTGGCCTGTCAGGCGCGCCCCTGCGCGACCTCGCGCAAGCGCGCCTCGCCGATTTCCGCAAGGCGACGGGCGGCAGCATCCCGCTGATCGGCGCGGGTGGCATCGCCACCGCCGAAGACGCCTATGCCCGCATCCGTAGCGGAGCGAGCCTGATCCAGCTCTATTCGGCGATGGTCTATGAGGGGCCGGGACTGGCGCGGACGATCAGCAAGGGGCTGAAGGCGCTGTTGCTGCGGGATGGGTTCGCGAATGTTGGGGAAGCGGTGGGGGTCAGCGAGGGCTGATATGCCCGAGATGTCGTGGGGCGCCGCCATTCACGCTCGCACTCATAGCAAATCTGGCCAATAGTGTAGGCAGGCAACGGAGCAGCCAGGCCATGGATACAAGAGCAGCATTGTTGATCGACGAGCTTTCAACCCTGCCGCAGGACATTCCAGTAGACTTCAACCACTGGCGAGAGCGTTGCCAAGCTGTGTTGAGGGAAAATCTTGATCCAGATAGTCGTCAAATGGTGCTGCAGGTATATGCAAGTTTTCTAGACCTTTTTGAGCGGGGGTTAGTCGCTCAGGGCGGCGACCTTGAGCCCTTCCGAGCGGCTAGAACGGCGGACTGGCGCGTATTGTGCCTGCAGGAGGCGCTCCAACGGAGCGGGACAGACCTGTTTCATCCCGACGACTTGAACGAAATTGTGCAGCGGGAAGTCTCAGCCGGGCGAATGAACGATGGCAACTTCGCTCAATTCGCAGCGGATGGTGCGGCCGTCTTGGGAGGTGATAAGCCTTCGCAGGTCAAGAAAGGCATTTTTCGCCGTCTCTTTGGTTGATCCGTCAGGTTTTGGATCAACTACGGCAGCTTTGCCGACGTGTACCGACAGTCTGGATTTGTATCCGCTTTGAGGGCGATAGCCCCCGAAAAGTCGGGGGAAGGGGACAGTCCGCTATGCAAATCGCGAACTTCCGCGGTAGATCGACAACGGTCGCACAACTATGGAGCGAGACATGAGATACGTCGGCGGATGCGCGCTCCTATTTGGCATGCTTGTGATCAGTCTAGGTCAGTTAGGCGCAAAGGCTCCGAACTTACGGGAGACTGTCGGAGGCTGGAGCATCGCCAAGTTCACTAATTCCTGCGCTGCGTCAATCAATGCACCTGACGGCACACACATTGGTTTTCACGGCCGACGTCAAAGGCCGCTCACGCTCATGTTGTCAAACTCGAATTGGCAATGGTCCAAATGGCGCGAGCAATATGCGGTTACAATTCAATTCTTTAGTGACGATGGCCCAATTGAACGGATTTCCTTGACCGCCGAAGGCTCCTTTGTGGGCGAGCCTGGACTAATAATGCCCTTGCCGAATGAGCTTTCTGATCAAAAGCTATCAAGAGCTGACACTATGAAACTCTCCCGAGAACAGGGAGGTATAGGCAGCTATCAATTATACAATACAGGCGAAATGCTGTCGTGGCTTAGGCAATGTGTAGACGGCACAGCATCTCCAACGAACGCGCCCAGCTAGCCGTTGGCCAGTGTCTGCAATGTCGGCGGGTTCGGATTCTCCGGATTTTTGCATCCGTTCTGAGCGCGGTAACGTCCGAAAAGTCGGGAAAAGCAGACATCCACTTGAGCCCTCTCCCGCCCTTTGCGGGAGAGGGTTGGGTGAGGGTCTTCTTCTTTCTGCGACTGCTGAAATCGCAATTGGACCCTCACCGACTACGACTACGCCGCAGGCGGCCAAGTCTCCGTTGCCTCTCCCGCGAAGGCGGGAGAGGGTTCAGATCAAATGTCTGCAATGCCGGCGAAAGCGGTCCTGTCACTCGCTAAAACCTCTGTCCTACACCGCTGCACGCTGTCAGCATCGCGTCGGCTCCTTGAACCGTGAAATGCCTGATCGACGCGTTCGATCACGTCCGCTGCTCGCGCTATAAAATGCGTGCGTAGTATGCGCGAGCTTTGTGAAGTTCGCGTAATTGTTGATCGCCCCAATCGATCACAGCCAGCCAGATAATCGACTGGATATAATTGCGAACGATTCGCATATTGTGTGTGGAAGGAACACGCAATGTCCACCGACTATCTGAAGACGCTCACCTATCTCTCGATCCACCTGACCATCGGGTTCAGCGTCGCCTATGCGCTTACCGGCTCAGTCTCGGTCGCGGGCGGGATCGCGCTGATCGAGCCGTGCATCAACGCGGTCGCCTTCTTCTTCCATGAAAAGGCGTGGCGCGGCGATTTCGCGTTCACCCGGCTGCGGCGCGCGATTTCGGCTTAAGCGCTTGCCGCAAGGGGAAAGGCGGCTAGTATCGCCCCCCATGTTGAAGCGCGTCCTCCTCATCTTCGCCCTTTTCCTTGTCCCCACCGCCGCCCTCGCCCAGGGCGGGGTCGTGACGTCGGCCGACAGCCGAGCCACCGAGGCGGGGCGCGAGATACTCCGCGCGGGCGGCAGCGCCGCAGACGCCGCGATGGCGATGATGCTCGCGCTGACCGTGGTCGAGCCGCAAAGCTCGGGGATCGGCGGCGGCGGCTTCCTCGTCCACCATGACGGCAAGGCAGGCAAGATCGGGACGATCGACGGCCGCGAGGCCGCGCCGCGATCCGCCTCGCCCGACCTGTTCCTCGACGATTCGGGCCAGCCGATCGGCTATCGCGACGCCTTTCAGGGCGGGCATTCGGTGGGCGTGCCGGGCAATATCCGGCTGATGGCGGACGCGCACAAGCGGTGGGGCAAGCTCGCCTGGCCGCGGCTGTTCGAACCCGCGATCCGGCTGGCCGACAAGGGCTATGCCGTCAACGCGACGCTCGCGCGCCGGCTGGCGGCGTCGGCAACGCTCTGGTCGCGCTTTCCCGACGCGCAGGCGATCTATTGGGAGAACGGCAAGCCCAAGGCACAGGGCGCGACCGTGAAGAACCCCGCGCTGGCGAGCCTGCTCCGCCGCATCGCAGCCGAGGGGCCCGACGCCTTCTATACCGGTCCGGCGGGCAAGGCGCTCGCCGCCGCGGTCAGCAACGCGCCCGTCAACGCGGTGCCGATGACGCTCGCCGACCTCGCCGCCTACAAGGCGAAGGATCGCGATGCGGTGTGCGCGCCCTATCGCCACTTCAAGGTGTGCGGCATGGGCCCGCCCTCCTCGGGTGCGACGACGGTGCTGCAGATCCTCGGGATGCTCGAGCGCTTCGACCTGAAGGCGATGGGCAAGGACGATCCGAAGGCGTGGCATTTGATCGCCGAGGCGATGATGCTGGCCTATGCCGACCGCGAAATGTATCTGGGCGATCCCGATTTCGTGAAGGTGCCCGTCGCGGGCCTGATCGACCGCGCCTATCTCGCGGAGCGCTCGAAGCTGATCGCGCCCGGGACCTCGCTCGCCGCCTATGCGCCGGGCACGCCCCCGGGCGCCGAGCCGCGCACATATGCGGTGTCCAAGGAGGTCGCGGGGACGACGCATTTCGTCGCGGTCGACGGACAGGGCAATGTCGCGAACATGACCTCGACGATCGAAGGGCCGTTCGGCAGCCAGCTGATCGCGAGCGGCATGTTCCTCAACAACGAGCTGACCGATTTCACCTTCGCGCCGATGCAGGACGGCGCGCCCGTCGCCAACCGCGTCGAGGCGGGCAAGCGGCCACTCTCCTCGATGTCGCCGACGATCGTTTATGACGAAAACGGCAGGGTCGTGCTCGCGCTGGGTTCGGCGGGAGGCAAGCGGATCATCATGCACGTCGCCAAGACGCTGATCGGCTATATGGATTTCGGGCTGCCGGCAGCCGGCGCGATCGCGCTGCCCAACATCTATTTCGGCGGCGATGCAGTGATGGTCGAGCAGGGCACGCCGCTCGCGGCAATGATCCCGGAGATGGCGAAGCTCGGCCGGACGGTGGTCGCGTCGGATCTGGGGTCGAAGCTCAATGCGATCGAACGGACGCCGCAGGGGTGGCGCGGCGCTGCCGATCCGCGCAGCGAGGGGACGGTGCTCGCGGAATAAGGGGGCCGTTCGAGGGGGACGGTCAGGGTTTATAAGGATTGGCGATGCGGCAAAGCCGTGCGTCTAATGGAGGGGTCATGCGCGAACTGGAACATTTTCCGAATCTGATCACCATGTTCTTCACGCGAGCCGCGGAACAGGGGGACAATCCGTTCCTCTGGCACAAGGCTGCGGGAAGCTGGCATTCGCTGAGCTGGCGCGAGGCCGCCGAGAAGGTCGCGAGCCTTGCCGCGGCGCTCAGGGGCATCGGGCTCAGGCCCGGCGACCGCGTCATGCTGGTGTCGGAGAACCGGCCCGAATGGTGCCTGTCCGACCTCGCGGTGATGGCGGCGGGCTGTGTGACGGTGCCGACCTACATCACCAATACCGAGCGCGATCACCAGCATATCCTCGAGAATAGCGGCGCGGCGGCGGTGATCGTCTCGACCGACAAGCTCGCGCGCGCGGTGATGCCGGGCGTGGTGCGCTCGTCGCAGGTGCGCGCGGTGATCGGGATCGAGCCGCTGCGCGTCGCGCAGACGGGGCATGTCGACTATCATGACTGGAGCGCGCTGATCGCCAGCGAGGCGCCCGATGTCGCGGCCGTCACGGCCGCCGCCGCCGCGGTCGGGCGCGACGATCTGGCGTGCATCATCTACACCAGCGGCACGGGCGGCGCCCCACGCGGGGTGATGCAGCACCACGGCGCGATCCTGCACAATGTGGCGGGCGCGACCCACGTCATTTCGGAGGATTTCGGCTGGGACGACGAGGTGTTCCTGTCCTTCCTCCCGCTCAGCCACGCCTATGAGCATACCGGCGGGCAGCACTTCCCGATCGGGCTCGGGGCACAGATCTATTATTCCGAAGGGCTCGACAAGCTCGCCAGCAATATCGAGGAGGTGCGCCCGACGATCATGGTCGTCGTGCCCCGGCTGTTCGAGGTGCTGCGCCAGCGCATGGTCAAGGCGGTCGAGAAACAGGGCAAGCTGCCCCAGGCGATGCTCAAGCGCGCGCTCGGGCTCGGCGCCAAGGAATTGAGCGGCAAGCTGCCCTTCTGGGACAAGCCGATGGACGCGCTGCTCGACAGGCTGTTCCGGCCCAGGATCCAGGCGCGCTTCGGCGGGCGGATGAAGGCGCTCGTCTCGGGCGGCGCGCCGCTCAACCCCGATATCGGCGTGTTCTTCCATTCGCTGGGCCTCACGCTGCTCCAGGGCTATGGCCAGACCGAAGCCGCACCGATCATCTCGTGCAACCGCCCCAAGGCGGGAATCAAGATGGACACCGTCGGCCCGCCGCTTCCGAAGACCGAGGTCCGGATCGCCGAGGATGGCGAGATCCTCGTCAAGGGCGAGCTGGTGATGAAGGGCTATTGGCGCAACGAGGCCGAGACCGAGCGCGTGCTGGTCGACGACTGGCTTTACACCGGCGACATCGGGCATATCGACGACAAAGGCCGCATCGTCATCACCGACCGCAAGAAGGACCTGATCGTCCTCGACAAGGGCGACAATGTCAGCCCGCAAAAGGTGGAAGGGATGCTCACGCTCCAGCCCGAGATCGCCCAAGCGATGGTCGCGGGCGACCGGCGGCCCTATCTGGTCGGGCTGATCATGCCCGATGCCGAATGGGCCAAGGAATTCGCGGATGCCAAGGGCCTCCCCGCAGACCTCAGGCTGCTGCGCGAGCACGAGCCCTTCCGTGCGGCAATTTCGGCGGCCGTCGATCGCGTCAACCGCGACCTGCCGGTGACCGAAAAGGTCCGCCGCTGGGTGTTCGCGGACGAAGCCTTCACGATCGACAACAAGCAGATGACGCCATCGCTCAAGATCCGCCGGCATGTGCTGCGCGAGGTCTATGGCGGGCGCATGGACGCGCTCTACAAAGGCTGAAATCGGGGGGTCATTCCCGCACCAACGGGAATGACGCCTGACGCGGGCCTATTTGGCCTTGGTATAGGGGGTGAAGTCGCCGAGCCGGCATTTGCCGATCGGAATCCTCAGGCCCACGCGATCGATGACCGAGACGGTGTCGTTACGGCACATGTTGCTGCCGTACAGCTCGACGACGAGGATCCGGTCCTCTTTGAGGAACGGGCAGGCATCGGGCAGGTCGTTGCGCCACAGCCTGGCGCCCTGCCGGTAGAGGATGGTGCGCTCGTCGATGATCTGCGGCCCGCCCAGGGCGTCGGCAGAGACGCAGCTGACGGGTTTGCCCGCCACGCGCCCTTTGAGCGCCTTGGCAAGCCTCTCCTCACTCTTGGGCGACGACGCCTGCAGGGCGGTTGCGCAGGCGGCGAGCGCGAGCGTCGCGACTATGGTGGTGGCGCGCATGGTCAGCTCGGCTTCCGATAGGGAATGAAGTCGCCGAAGATGCAGGCCCCCCTGTCGAACCCGGCGACGAGGTCGCGGATCGTGGCGATGTCGCCGCGACAGAGCTGGCTGGTCGTGGTGCGCGTGATGATCGCGGTGGAACCATCGAGCCCGGTGCATCCCGCCTGGAAATTGTTCAGATAGGCAAGGCCGTTGCTCATTTCATAGACCACGCCGCGATCGCGGATGGTCTTGCTCGAGCGCGCCTGGCTGAGCGTGATGCAGCTCGTCGGCTCGCCCCGCTGAACCTTGCCCTTGAGCGCTTTGGCGAGGTCTGCCTCGGCGCGGGCGTCGGCTTCGGCGCGCGCGGCCTGCACTTCGGGCGAATTGGCGGAGGCACAGCCGCCGAGCGCGGCGATCGCGATCAACGGTATGAGGAGGCGCATGGGGAGACCTTTCTTGTAGTGATGTTTCCCCTGATGCCGCTGATACTACACCCGATTATCCGGCAAATACATCCTTTTCCGCACGCCGCAGCGCGAGGTCCCTGACCGTGGCCGCGCGCATGAAGGGGTTTGTCTCGCGCTCGAGCGCGATCGTCGTCGGCACCGTCGCCTCGCCCGCCGCGCGCGCGGCATCGACCGCCGCCATCCGCGCCGCGATCGCGGCATTATCGGGCTCGGCGACGCGCGCGTAGCGGCCGTTGGACTGTGTATATTCGTGCGCGCAATAGACGCGTGTTTCCCCGGGAAACGCCTTCAGTCGCTGCATGTTGGCAAACATCTGCTCGGCGGTGCCCTCGAACAGCCGCCCGCACCCCATGGCGAACAGCGTGTCGCCGACGAAGACGACGCTCTCTTCGGCAAGGTGATAGGCGATATGGCCCGCAGTATGCGCGGGCACTTCGATCACCTGCGCGGTCACATCGCCCAGCGCCACCCTATCACCCTCGCCCACCTGCCGATCGAGCGTGGGGATCCGCGCCGCCTCGGCCGCGGGCCCTGTGATCGTGCAGCCCGTCGCGGCCTTGAGCTCGGCATTACCCCCGGTGTGATCGGGATGCCAGTGCGTGTTCCAGATCTGGGTGATCGTCCAGCCGCGCCGATCGGCTTCGGCAAGCACGGGCGCCGCAACCGCCGGATCGACCGCCATCGTCTCGCCCGAGACGGGTTCATGGACGAGCCAGACATAGTTATCATTAAGGACGGGGATGCGGACGATCTCGATCATCGTGGCGTGCTCCTTACCAGGTTCCGGTATTGGGCATCGAGGACCAGGGTTCGGCGGGCTCGAGCCGTCCGGCCTGAAGCAGTTCGACCGAAATGCCGTCGGGAGTACGCACGAACGCCATATGGCCATCGCGCGGGGGACGGTTGATCGTCACGCCATTGTCCATCAGTCGCTGGCAGGTCTCGTAGATATTGTCGACGCGGTAGGCGATGTGCCCGAAATTGCGGCCGCCGCCATAGTCCTCGGGATCCCAGTTGTGCGTCAGCTCGACCTCCGCTTCATCGCCGGGCGCCGCGAGATAGATCAGCGTGAAGCGTCCCTGCTCGCTCTCCATCCGGCGCGTTTCCTTAAGACCAAGCAGCTCGAAGAAGCGGATCGTCGCTTCCGGGTCGGTGACGCGGATCATCGTGTGGAGATATTTCATCGGCACATCCTGTGAGAGCAGAAGGGGGAATGCCCGCAATATAGGAAACGATGCCCCCCTTTGCAGCCCCTATTGCTCTGGTTGTGGGCCGGTTTTCGGCGCATCGAGCGCCTTGAGCGCCTCAGCGGCGGCCTTGCCCGCGGCGCTGTCGGGCTGGTTGGTTACCGCCCCCTGCCATGCGATGCGTGCGGCTTCGGGCGAGCCGGCGAGCATCGCGATGTTGCCCGCTTCCAGTGCGACCGCGGCGTCGTCGGGGGATCTTTTGGCAGCTTCCGCGATATCGGCCTGCGCGCGTTCGAGATCGTTCATCCGGCGTGCCAGCGTCGCCGAGAGCAGCCATGCGAGCGGATCAGCCGGAACCAGCTTCAGTGCCTGATCCAGATCCCCCCGGGCTGCGGCAAGATCGTTCATCCCGACCGCAGCGCGTGCGCGATCGAGATGCGCCTCCCCGACCATTTCACCCTTGAGCACGCCCGAGGCGAGCGCGGTGTCGAAGGCCGCGCGCGCCGCCTGAGGCTCTCCCGCGGCAAGCCGGGCATTGCCCGCCTGCACCCAGAGATTGGCGGCACGGCCATCCTTTTCGGTCTCTGCGTCGCGCGCCGCCTGCTCGAAGGCAAGCGCGGCGGACGGCCAGCGCTGCAGCCGCGCATAGGCCAGCGCGAGACAGTGCCGCGCGGGCACCCCGCCCCCGGCGATCCGCCATGCATTGGCTTCGTCGATCGCCTTTTCGGGTTCCTGCGCGGCCAGCAGCGCGCACGCGTCGAAGCGCGATTCGGCGGTAGGCGCGGGCCCGGTCGCGACCGAGGGATCGACGGCAACGCTTTGCAGCAGTAGGGCAAGGAACAGGCTCATCGGATCTCCAGCAGGCGCTCGACCGTCGCGATCAGGAGCGCGATATCGAGGTCGCGCGACAGGCGGTGATCGCCCTCCTTGACGAGCGTCACCTGCACATCGGCTGAACGCAGCTTTTCGGCGAGCCGAAGCGAAATCTGCCAAGGCACGTCGGCATCCTTCTGCCCATGCAGCAATCGGACCGGGCAATCGAGCGCGATCTCGCCTTCGAGCAGCCGGTTCGCCTCGCCCGACTGCCAGAAGCCGAGCGTGGTGACATAGGGTTCGTCGCTGTACGCCGAGGGTTCCTCGAGCTTGCCGCGCGCGCGCAGTTCGGCTTTTTGGGCATCGCTGAAGCCCCAGTCGGTGAAGTCGGGCGCCGCGGCGATGCCGACCAGCGCCCGGACCCGCGCGGGCCGCGCGAGCGCCGCAAGCAGCATCAGCCACCCGCCCATCGAGGAGCCGACGAGGATCAACGGCCCCGTGGTCAATGTATCGATCAGGTGAAGCACATCGTCGCGCCAGACCTCCAGCGTGCCGTCCGTGAACGCCCCCTCGCTTGCACCGCAGCCCGAGTAATCGAGCCGCAGCATCGCCCGGCCGTTGCGTTCCGCCCAGGCGTCGAGCGCGAGCGCCTTCGACCCCTCCATGTCGGACAAGTATCCGGGCAGGAACACGATCGTCGGGCCGGTACCCGTGCGGTGCGCATAGGCGAGGCGGAGCCCGTCGGGGCGGGCAAGAAAGCGCTGCATCATGCCATTTGCCGCCGAAGGTTTGGAAGGTTCGGCGTGCGGAAAAAACTGCGTCGATCAGTAGCGCGCGCCTGATCGCCTGAAGCGATTATGGGTGCCGTCGCAAACATGGGCTGTCGATTGATCATGCCGGATCATATCCGGCGCGGTCCGCAGCAGGACAGGATTTTTTTCGCACGACCGCCCCGCCCATGCGACGGAAGCGCATTAACATCAAGCTACGCAGGCCAAGCCCACGATGAGCCTGGCCCGTTCTATGCGAAAACTCGCTTCGATCGCCTGGTGCGTCTCGCCTGCGGTCACACCGCCTTTTCGGCCAGGGCCATAGGGGCGACAAGCCGGCTCTCTGGCCGGCTCCAGCCGACGGGATCAGGCGACGCCGAGCTTCCCGCGCGTCCCGTCATGGGGCGTCGAGAGCTCCTCGGACGTCAGAAACTCGGCCAGATCCGCCGCCTCGAGGAACGGCCAGATCTCGATCTCGCTCGGGCCCGACATGGGATTGGGACAGCGCTTCGCCCAGGCCACGGCTTCGTCCATGTCCTTGACCTCCCAAATCGAGAAGCCGGCGACCAGCTCGCGGGTCTCGGCGAACGGCCCGTCGATGACCGTGCGGCCGGGACCATCGAAGGCGATGCGCTTGGCCTGGGCGCTGGGCTTGAGGCCGGCACCGGCCACCATGACGCCGGCCTTGACCAGCTCCTCGGTGAACCGGTCCATCGCCTCAAACGCCTCGGTCGTGGGGGGCACGCCCTTTTCGCTGTCCTCAGTGGCTTTCACGAACACCATAACCCGCATCGTCTGTCTCCTTGTTTGAGCCGGTCCCTTTGGCGTCTCATCGGGACGACGAACGAGCTTGTCGGAAATCGACATCGTCCTGCAAATTTTTCTCGACGTTCGAAGCGCGCGGCAGGAACGGCCGCTTTTCGGGTCAGGGATCCCGATGGCGCGATGGCCGCCATTGGGCGCGAAGCTGTCGCTACGGCCTCTGACCGCCCTTGGGTCGTGAGCTGCCCTCCCCTTTTCGGTCCCGTCCCTGACCGCATCCGCCCGCAAACCTGGTCATACGTGACGCGGTTTTCGATTCGCCAAAGCGGCCATACATTGAGCCAGGTTATATTGGCATGGGACTGTCTGATGGTCTTTACCAAGCGTCTGCGGGAGCGCGTCATGCGGGGGGAGATCACCTGCAGCGTCCGCATCTGGCAAAAGCCCCGCGTGAGGGTTGGTGGCCGCTATTCCCTGGGACCGGGAGCGATTCAGGTGACCTCCGTGCGCGAGATCGGCTTTGAGGGCATCACTCCGGAATTGGCGCGGCGTTCAGGGTTCGAGGGCGTCGTGGACCTCCTGAAGGTGGCGAAGCATGGCTCGGGAGAGAACGTGTATCTCGTGGAGTTCGAGTATCAGGATTGATCTGGGAGGGCTCCACTTGATCGCCGGATCTCGAGCAACAAACATCCTGTTCGCTACCAGGGTCAGAACCTGACGCTACCCGCCAGACCGACGACCGTGCGACCCGACGTGGTGCCGAACATGTCGCGCGGTTCCTTGAAATGCGAGATTCCGGGCTTCAAAGTGACCTCGTCGGACAGGGGGATATGATAATAGAGTTCGGCACTCTTGCGCGTCATCACCGGCCGAAGCGCCCGGGAACGGTCTTGCCGCGTGATTTCACATCGCCAAGGCGAGGGCGCAGTCGGCTCGACCAACTCAAAAGCCAATGGCGCGAGCCTGTTCTTGCTCAATGGCGATACGGTTTGGGTCTGCGAAAGCGGTGGGGGCGCATCGTCTGCAGCAAATACCAGGCTCACGGTTACCGGGGCCGCTCCCACGGCCAGCCCAGTCACAATGCGGGCTAGAGGCCTATACATGCATCTAGAACCGGCCACTCAACACGAAAGTTCCGTCGCTATGTTCCCAGCGCGACGATCAGCAGCAGCAGGTTGGTGAGCGTGATCGGCGCGAACTCGCGCCAATTGTCCTCGAACGCGAATGCGCTCTCCTGTTCGTGCATCAAGCCCCCCAGCTTTGCCCTGTAAGTCAGGGCTGGCCTTGATGGGGGCGGTTGGTCAATGACCTTAGCGCTCAGATCACCCATTCGATCGAGCGCATCTCGATATTGGCCTCGCGCTTCGCGGCGCGCTTGGCGACCATCAGGTCGTAGAGCCGCTTGACGGTGCCGCTGCCCGTGGTCACGAACATCCGCGGCACGAAGGCGTGGAGAACGCAGGCCACGCCGCCCACTATCATCGCGACGCCGAAGCCGCCGGCCGCGCGGAAATGCTCGCCATAGGTTTCGCCGACTTCTTCGGGATGTTCGAGAAAGAGTTTACGCAGCACGATTGCGGGTCCTTGTTTTGTGGGCTGGCGCGCCGAATATCACCAATTGTGCGGCTTTGCATCCTTCGCTTGCTCAAAAGGCGACGTTGCGGGCATAAGCCGCCCGCAATCCCGCCACCTTCACACCGAAGAGAACGACAGAGCCATGTCCGAGATGTTCAAGATCACGCTGCCCGACGGATCCGTCCGAGAGGTTGCGCCCGGGACCACCCCGGCGGACATCGCGACCGCGATCGGCCCCGGACTTGCGAAGGCGGCGCTCGCCGCGCGCGTCGATGGTGAGCTGCGCGACATCGGCCGTCCGTTCGAAGGCGATACCAATCTCGCGCTCGTGACCGCGAAGGACGAGGCCGACGCGCTCGAGCTCGCGCGCCACGATTTCGCGCACGTGCTCGCCGAGGCGGTGCAGGCGCTCTTCCCCGGCACGCAGATCACCTTCGGTCCCGCGACCGAGGACGGTTTCTACTACGACTTCGCGCCCAGGGACCGTCCCTTCACCGAGGAGGACCTGCCCGCGATCGAGGAGAAGATGCGCGAGATCATCCGCGCCGACAAACCCCTGAAGCGCGAGGTCTGGTCGCGCGCCGACCTGATCGCGCGCTGGCAGGCCGATGGCGAGAGCTTCAAGGCCGAATGGGCCGCCGAGCTTCCCGAGGGCGAGGAGATCAGCGTCTACTGGTCGGGTGGCGACTGGATGGACATGTGCCGCGGTCCGCATCTCGCCTCCACGGGCAAGCTCGACAGCCAGGCGTTCAAGCTGACGCGCGTCTCGGGCGCCTATTGGCGGGGCGACCAGAAGAACGCGATGCTCTCGCGCATCTATGGCACGGGCTGGCTCAACAAGAAGCAGCTCGACGCGCATCTTCACCGGCTCGAGGAAGCCGCCAAGCGCGACCACCGCAAGATCGGCGCGGAGATGGACCTGTTCCACCTCCAGAGCGAGGCGCAGGGTTCGGTGTTCTGGCACCCCAAGGGCTTCCTCCTGTGGCGCCAGCTCGAGGCTTATATGCGCCGCCGCCTCGACGCGTCGGGCTATCGCGAGGTCAAGACCCCGCAGCTGATGGACGCGCGCCAGTGGGAACAGTCCGGACACTGGGGCAAGTACCGCGAGAACATGTTCGTCGTGCCCGACGAGATCCCCTCCACCGAGGATGAGGGGCCCGTGCTGTCGGGCGATGCCGACCTGATGGCGTTGAAGCCGATGAACTGCCCCGCGCATGTCCTCATCTTCCGTCAGGGCATCAAGTCGTATCGCGACCTGCCGATCCGCATGGCCGAGTTCGGCTGCTGCCATCGCAACGAGCCGCATGGCGCGCTGCACGGCATCATGCGCGTGCGACAGTTCACGCAGGACGACGCGCATATCTTCGTGCGCGAGGACCAGCTGATCGACGAGATCCGCGACTTCTGCGACCTGCTCGACAGCATCTATCGCGATCTCGGTTTCGAGAGCTATGCGATCAAGCTCGCGCTGCGCCCCGACAAGCGGTTCGGGTCGGACGAGATGTGGGACAGGGCCGAGCAGACGCTGCGCGACGCGGTTGCCGCCTCGGGCCGCGCCACCGAGGAATTCGGCTGGGCGGAGCTGCCCGGCGAAGGCGCCTTCTACGCACCCAAGCTCGAATTCCACCTGACCGACGCGATCGGCCGCACCTGGCAGGTCGGGACGATGCAGGCGGATACCGTGCTCCCCGAGCGGCTCGACGCGTCCTATATCGGCGAGGACGGCGAACGCCACCGCCCGGTGATGCTCCACCGCGCGATCCTCGGCACTTTCGAGCGTTTCATCGGCATCCTGATCGAGCATCATGCCGGTCGCTTCCCGCTCTGGCTTGCGCCGGTGCAGGCGGTTGTCGCAACCATCGTCTCCGACGCCGACGACTATGCGCGTGAGGCGACCGCGAAACTCGCGGCCGCGGGCCTGCGCGTCGAACCCGACCTCCGCAACGAGAAGATCAACTACAAGGTGCGCGAGCATTCGCTGGCGAAGGTGCCGCACCTGCTGGTGGTCGGCAAGCGTGAGGCCGAGGAGGGCACCGTCGCGATCCGCACGCTGGGCAGCGAAGGCCAGAGGATCATGAAGCTCGAAGAGGCAATCGCGATGCTGATCGCCGACGCGACGCCGCCCGACCTCAGGGCGAACGGCTGAACAGGCAGAGGATGGCGGCGTCGCTGTCGCCATCCTTGGCCATCAGCGCCGAGGGCCAGGCGGGAAACGCCTGGCTGCGTTCGAGCCGCCAGCCAGGCTCGTTGAAACCCCCCGCACCCGAAACGCAGTCATTGGCCGCCAGCGTCAAGACCCCTGTGGCGACTGACGCCGGATAGACGGGCAGCTTCCGTAGCTCGGGGGCAAGCGTCATCGTACGGCGCGCGAAATCCGTGATCGCAAGCCGCCGCGCGGCGCGTGCGGACCATGTCGCCGCCACGCGCTCGACCTCGCGAAAATCGGGCCTCTGCGCGGCCGAAAGCAGTGCGGTCGCAAAAAGCAGCGCCGCCAGCACGCCGACTAGGGTGCGACTGTCAGCACGCCAGGCCGTCACCGCCAGCACGCCGATCAACGCCGCCGCGATTGCGGCTTCGGGCAGGAACATGCGCGGCTTCGGATCGACCGCGAGGACATAGGTGAGCAGTACGAAATGGATCCCCGCCGCACCGAGCAGCCATATCACCGCCGCCTTGCGATCGCGTGCCGCAGCGCGACTTTTGCGCAGGACGAGCAGAAGCGCGGGCACGCCCAGAAGCGTCAGCCCGATCTCGGGATGTGCGAAGAGATTGAGCAGGGGATCGATCGTCCAGTGGACCTCGATGCCCATCGACCGCCGCCACCCCGCGATATAAGCGGGATTGAGCAGCGGACTTTGGGCGAGGGCGACATTGGCGGCAAGTTCGGTTGACGGAATTCGCACATGGTGCAGCGACAGCAACCAGCCCGAGAGCGGACTGCCCGTCGCGTGCCAATAGGCAGCGGCCTCGACACCCAGCAGCACGGCAAAGCCGCCGGCGAAGGGTATGGCGAGACGATGCAGCGCCGCTGGCCCGAGCAGGAATGCGGCCGCGACGATGGGGACGAAGCTGAGCGCGCTCATGCGGCTGCACACCGCCATTGCGAACAATGCACCCGCCAGGAACGCAATGTCGCCGCGCACGCGGCCGATCGCGTGCTGCAGTGCGTAGAGGGCGGCAAGTATCCAGGCGAGCTCGACAATGTCGACATTCGGTTGCAGCGCGCGTTGCGCGAAGGCGGGGGTCAGGACGAGCACGCACCCGGCGACTGTTGCGACCACGTCGCCAAAGCGATGCCGCACGTTCAGCGTGAACAGGATCGTGACGGCGCAGGCATAGATCAGCGGGACAATCGCAACACTCGCCCTGCTCTCCCCCAACAGGGACAGCGACCAGCCGAGTGGCGCGACCAACGGGAAGCGTGCAGCCCAATGCGTATCGGGCAGGCAGAAGCCGTGCGCGGCGGCGCAGCGTGCCGCCTCGAGATAATACCAATCGTCCCCGCCGCCGCCGACATAGCCGACGGGGCGAATCAGGCAGAGGAACAGCAGCAGCAGCATGGGAGGCACGAGCGGTGCGAGCCATGTGCGCGTCGCGCCCGTGGCAAACGGGTATCCTGCCAGTGCATGTGCCATTGCGGAAATCCCCCAAGCTCCGCGCCCGTGGTAACGCGACGGGCTAAATGAAGGCTTAACCATGCCAGCAAGGCCAGCGCCCACGGTGCTGCCGATGAGCAACGGTGCGCCCCAATTCGCACGCTTCACATCGCACGCCCCTTTTCTTGGCGCTGCTAAATCGCTAAATGGCGCGCGAAGCCATCACAGGAGACACTGCTATACGTCCGCCCATGACCCGGCGCCCGCTCGCGCCGCAGATGCCGAGCAACGGCCCCCGCTATAATGAATTCATCAACTCGCCCAAGGTTCGCGTGATCGACGAGAATGGCGAGAATCTGGGCGTCATGTATACCAGGGAGGCGATGGAGCAGGCCCAGGGGATCGGGCTCGATCTGGTTGAGGTTTCCCCCAACGCCGATCCGCCGGTCGCGAAATTCCTCGATGTGGGCAAGTACAAGTACGAAGCCCAGAAAAAGGCGAACGCCGCGCGCAAGACGCAGAAGACGCAGGAGATCAAGGAGATCAAGATGCGTCCGAACATCGACGACCACGACTATGACGTGAAGATGAGGGCGATCCACAAGTTCATCGGCGAGGGCGACAAGGTCAAGGTCACGCTGCGTTTTCGCGGGCGCGAACTTTCACATGGCCAGCTCGGCATGGCGCTGCTCCAGCGCGTCCAGGAAGATACCGCCGAGGACGCCAAGGTCGAAGCCTATCCGCGTATGGAAGGCCGCCAGATGTTGATGGTGCTGGCACCCAAATAAGCCGCGCGCTCCGGCAATACCGGCAAACCGAATCAAGCGCGTCTGCGGCCCGGTGCTGCGGGCGCGCTTCTCGTTTCGGCACGATACCCAACCTTCAAAAGTGCAAACCGCGGGTCGTGGCGCGATCGCCCGGTCGCGACGCACGGGCCGTGGCGGCCGCATTCCGTAGCGTCAGTTGCGGATCGCTGCGCAACACTGTGGCAAAAAGGCCGCTAAGGCGCGGAAAACTGCGATTCTTCGCGGTCGCAATATGGATCGATGACGCGGGAGCCGTTACAAACGCAAAAAAATTATCAAGACGGACGAATTCGTCGGATCAGAGAGGAGAGCACTATGTCCAAGACCCACTGGATGCTGTCTGTTGCGTGTCTGGCCGTTGCCGCGCCTGCGTTTGCGCAGGATCAGCCGCAGCAGACCACCGAACAGGCAGCTCCGGCAACCCCAGAATCCGGCGAAATCATCGTCACCGCGACGCGGCGCTCCGAAGCGCTCGCCGATGTGCCGCTGGCGATTTCGGCGGTAACCCAGGAATCGCTTCAGAATTCGGGCGCTGCGGACATTCGCCAGCTCAATCAGCTCGCACCTTCGCTGCTCGTTTCGTCCACCGGGTCGGAGGCCAATGGCTCGGCGCGTATCCGCGGCATCGGCACGGTTGGCGACAATCCCGGCCTTGAAAGCTCGGTCGCAGTCTTCATCGACGGCGTCTATCGCTCGCGCTCGGGTATCGGGCTCAACGAGCTCGGCGAGATCGAACGCATCGAGGTGCTGCGCGGACCACAGGGGACACTGTTCGGTCGCAACGCCTCGGCCGGCCTGATCCACATCATTTCGAAGAAACCCGATTTCGATTTCGGCGCCAATGGCGAGATCACCTACGGCAATTATGACTATTGGCGCCTCGCGGCCGGCGTGACGGGCCCCATTACCGATACGCTCGCCGCACGCCTCGACGGCGTCTGGGTGCAGCGCGACGGCTTCTATAAGGACGCGGTCACAAACGAGCGCTACAATGATCGTGACCGCTATTTCGTGCGCGGACAGCTGCTCTTCGAGCCGACGAGCGAAATCTCGTTCCGCCTGATCGGCGACTATACCAAGCGCGACGAAAAATGCTGTGCCGCGGTCTATGTCGGCACCCGAGAGACCTTCGATCCCACGCCGGGCGTTCCGGGCGACTTCTCGACGCGGCCCAACCGCATCGTCGACGTGCTCACGAGCCTGGGCGGCGTGCTGCCCTCGGCAGGCGATCCCTATAATCGCATCACCGCGACCACCCCGGGCCGCAGCTTCGACGGCTCGACGAAGGACTGGGGCGTGTCGGGCGAGCTCAACTGGGATTTTGGCAATGCGACGCTGACCTCGATCACCGCCTATCGCGATTATAAGTCGAGCCAGGCGGGCGACCTCGATTACGGCAATGTCGACATCCTCTTCCGCGACGGGGGCGATCTGGCGTTCCGCCAGTTCAAGACCTTCACACAGGAATTGCGCATCCAGGGCAGTGCCTTCGACGACAAGCTCGACTGGCTGTTCGGCGCCTATTACGCCAATGAAGACCTGCACGTCCGCGACAACCTGAAGTTCGGCAACCAGTATGGCGCCTTTGCCGCGTGCCGTCTTGTGGCGACGATCAATCCCGCCGCGGCGCTGCGCAATCCGGCAGCACCGGGCTGTCTGTCGCCGATCGGGATCGGGGCGCTCACCGCGGGTCTGGGAGCGGCCGCCCCGCTCTTCATCAGCGGCCTCAACCGCCTCAGCACGGTCAACGGCGTCGGCGATCAGGAGAGCAACTACTTCCAGAAGAGCGAAAACTACGCCTTCTTCACGCACAACATCTTCGACATCACCGACACTCTCAGCCTGACGCTGGGTGTTCGCTATACCAACGAGACCAAGAAGTTCCGCGCGGACTTCAACAACAACAACACCGTCTGCCCGGTGCAGCAGGCGGTGTTCTCCAACTTCCTGCCGGGCGGCGCGACCCCGTTGCCGGCGTCGCTTCAGGCGCTTGCCCAAGGCCTCGTCAACCTGACCTGCCAAGGCAATTCGAGTTCGTCTATCAACGCTCTCAACCTGCGTGACCGGCGCAAGGAGGACGAGTTCTCGGGCACGGCGGTGCTGAGCTTCAAGCCGCATCCCGACTGGATGACCTATGCGAGCTATTCGAAGGGCTACAAGGCGGGCGGCTTCAATCTCGACCGTTCGGCGCTCGGCCAGCCGATCTTCTCGCCGACCGATCCGCGCAATATCGGCGGCCGCGGCGAACTCTTCGGCACCGGCAACCTGCAGTTCGATCCCGAAAAGGTCGACGCTTATGAACTCGGCTTCAAATATGACGGGCGGATGTTCAATCTGAACGTTGCGGCGTTCCGCCAGGAGTTCAAGAACTTCCAGCTCAACACCTTCAACGGTTCGGTCTTTCTTGTGCAGAACGTCAATGGCTGCCCGAATCTGGTCGGCGGCGACAATGCCGATACCGACATCTCCAACCCGGCCAACGCCGCCAACGCCACCGGCGCCTGCGACGGCAAGGTCAAGCCCGGCGTTGTCTCGCAGGGTGTGGAAATCGAATCGGCGATCTATCCCGCGCCCGATGTGGCGGTGACGCTCGGCTACACCTATTCCGACACCAAGTTCAAAAAGAACCTGGTGGGCCGCAACACCGGGGCGCCGCTTGATTCCGCGCTGTTCCTGCTGCCCGGCGACAACCTGTCCAACGCGCCCGAGCACGTTGTTACCGCGTCGTTCGCCTTTACGCCCGAATTGGGCAGCAGTGGGCTTTCGGGGCTGTTCTATGTCGATACCCGGTTGACCGGCGACTACAACACCGGCTCCGATCTCTTCCCCGAAAAGGAGCAGGACGGCTATGCGCTCGTCAACGCGCGCATCGGCGTCCGTGGTCCCGATCAGCGCTGGGCGGTCGAAGTCTGGGCGCAGAACCTGTTCAACCAGGATTATCAGCAGGTCGCCTTCAATACGCCCTTCCAGGGCGTCAACAGCGTGGCGCACGTGACCTCGGGCAATGGTGGCGGCGCGCCCGTCTTCGGCACCGCCAACCAGCTCTTCTCGGCATTCCTTGCGGAGCCGAGAACCTACGGCATCACGCTGCGCGGCAAGTTCTGACGCACAGCACCGCCTGAACGCCGGCCCGTCTCCCCCCCCGGGGGGCGGGCCGGTTTTGTTTGAACCGTCCGGTTCGGCTTGGCATGGTCCCCGCCATGCTGCTCGACTCCCTCATGGTGAAGATCGCGCTGATCGGGCTGCTCGGCATCGGCGCGCAATGGGTGGCCTGGCGGACCGGCAAGCCCGCGATCGCGCTGATGCTCATCACCGGCGTACTTGCGGGGCCCGTGCTCGGGCTGATCGACCCGCGGCGCGACTTCGGCGCGCTGATGGAACCGATGGTCAAGCTCGCGGTCGCCGTGATCCTGTTCGAAGGGGGCTTGAGCCTCAATTTCCGTGACCTGCGGCAAGCCGGCGGTCCGGTGCTGAGGCTCGTCGTGATCGGCGCGCCGCTCGGCTGGGCGCTGGGAACGGCCGCAGCCTATTATGGTGCGGGGCTGTCCTTCGGGGTCGCCGCGCTGTTCGGTGGCATATTGGTGGTGACGGGCCCGACGGTGGTGCAGCCGCTGCTCCGTCCGCTCGCCATCAGTCCGCGCGTCAAGAACACGCTCAAATGGGAAGCGATCGTCAACGACCCGATCGGCGCGCTGCTCGCAGTCTTCATCTATGCCTGGATCACATATGGTGGCGAGCAGGCCGACATCGCGGCGATCGGCTTCGATGTGCTCGCGTCGACCTTTGTCGCCGGCCTGCTCGGCGCGGGGCTGGGTTTCGCGATCAGCTGGCTGTTCCCGCGCGGCTATGTCCCCGAATATCTCAAGGCGCCGATCCTGCTCGTTACGGTGATCGCGGGCTTCGTCATCGCCGACCTGATCCAGCATGAAACCGGGCTGGTGACCGTTACGATCATGGGGGTGGTCATCGCCAACCGGCCGATGGCGGCCAGCCATGCCGTGCGGCGCTTCAAGGAGGATCTGACGGTCATCCTCGTCTCGGGCGTGTTCATCCTGATGTCCGCGACGCTCGACTGGGCGACGATGAGCCAGTTCCAGGCGCGCTTCCTGATCTTCCTCTTCCTGCTGCTCTTCGTCGTGCGGCCGGTGACGGTGCTCACCAGCCTGCTCTTCTCGTCGATGCCCTGGCGCGAGCGTCTGTTCATCGCTTGGATCGCGCCGCGCGGCATTGTCGCGGTCGCGATCACCGGGCTGTTCGCATTGCGGCTCGCCGATTACGGCGTTGCCCATTCCGAGGCGCTGATCCCGCTGAGCTTCGGCGTCGTCGTCGCGACAATCTTCGCGCACGGCTTTTCGGCGCGCTGGCTCGCCGAAAGACTCGGCATCGCCACGAGCGAGCGCAGCGCTGTGCTGATCGTCGGCGCGAACGACTGGACCAACGGCTTCGGCGCGATGCTCAAGTCGCTCGGTCTTGGGGTGACCATCGCCGATCCATCCAAATTCGCGCTGCGCTCGACACGCAAGGCAGCGCTCGAGACCTGGCAGGGCGATGTACTCGACGAGGACGCACAGGATCATCTCGATCTCGGCGGCTATCAGCATGTCGTCGCGGCGAGCGACAACGATGCGTATAACGCGCTGATCTGCGCCGAGCTCGGCCCCGAAATCGGGCTCGACCGCGTCAGCCAGATCTGCGCCGACCGGCCCAATGCACCATCGACGTCGCGCGGGCGCGTGCTGCTCGAAGGCGGGCTGACGATGGACGAACTGCTGACGCGGACCGCCGATGGCTGGAGCTTCAGCCGCACGCGGATCACCGACAGGTTCGGCTATGGCGATTTCCGCCGCAAGCTGCCCGAGGGCGCCGAGCCCGTCGCGGTGCTCAAGCCCGACAGGCGGCTGCTCTTCTTTTCGACCAGCGCCCGCCCGCTGGTCGAGCCGGGCGATATCGCGATCAGCTTCGTGCCCCCCGGGGCGCCGGCGCGACCGCGCAGGGCCGCCGAGGATCCACCGGCCGCGGCGGAGCTGCTGCTCTGATCAGGCGGCCTTGCGGCCTTCCAGCTCGCCGCTCGCGGCCTCGAGCATGCGGCGTTCGAGCGCCTTCAAACGCGCGGCGCCCTCGATCTTGTCGCCGATCAGATCGGTTATGTAGAAGGTGTCGACCGCGCGCTCGCCATAGGTGGCGATGTGCGCCGAGTGGATCGTCACCTTGGACTGGAAGAGCGCATAGGCGAGCGCGTTCAAGAGCGCGGGCCGGTCGCGCGCATTGACCTCGACCACGGTGTAGCGGTTCGACGCCTTGTTATCGATGAGCACCGCGGGCGCGATCTCGAACGCCTCGGCGCGCGTCCGCACCAGCGGCTTCTGCGCCAGCCGGTCGGCAAGCTTGTGCCGGTTGGCGAGCGCATCCTCGATCGCGGTTTCGAGCCGCTTCAGCCGCTGCGGCTCGTCGAGCGGACGCCCGAGCGGATCCTGGACGAGGAAATTGTCGAGCGCCATGCCATCGCGCGTGGTGTGGATACGCGCGTCGATGATGCTGCCGCCCGCCAGATGGATCGCGCCCGCGACGCGGTAGAACAGCCCCGGATGGTCGCTGGCATAGACCGTGACGAGCGTCGCGCCGCGCTCGGGATAGACCTGCGCCTCGATCGAAAGCGGGCTATCCCCCGCAGCCGCGATCATGCGCGCATTGCGTTCGAGCACATCCGCAGGCTCGGCGATCCAATAGGCGTCGGTCACCTTTCTATTGAACCTGAGCATCTCGGCGTCGCTCCAGCCCAGCACCTCCTGCAGCGCAGCCTGCTTCGCGGCAATGCGCTCGGCGCGCCCTTTCTGCTTGTGCCCGAGGCGGAGCATCTCCTCGGCCGCCTCGAACAGGTCGGTCAGCAGCTGCCGTTTCCAGCCGTTCCACACGCCGGGCCCGACCGCGCGGATATCGACCACGGTCAGGATCAGCAGCAGCCGCAGCCGTTCGAGGCTCTGCACCTGCTCGACAAAATCGAGGATCGTCTTGAAGTCGGCGAGGTCGCGCTTGAAGGCGGTGGCGGACATCAGCAGGTGCCAGCGCACCAGCCACGCGACGGTCTCGGTTTCCGCCAGGGTCAGTCCGAAGCGCGGACAGAGCCTTTTCGCGACCTCGGCGCCGAGCACCGAATGATCGCCCCCGCGCCCCTTGGCGATGTCGTGGAGCAGCACCGCGATGTAGAGCACACGCCGCGAGACGAGCTGGTTGGCGATTACGGTCGAAAGCGGATGCTCGTCGTTGAGCGTCCCTTTCTCTATCTGCGAGAGCAGACCGATCGCGCGGATCGAATGCTCGTCGACGGTATAATGATGGTACATGTCGAACTGCATCTGCGCGACGACGCGGCCGAAATCGGGAACGAAGCGGCCGAAGACCGTCGCCTCGTTCATCCAGCGCAGCACCGTCTCGGGATCGCGCGGGGAGGTCAGCACGTCGAGGAACAGCGCGTTGGCGCGCACATCGTTGCGGACCTCGGCATCGATCAGCTTGGCGTCGCGCGCGGCCGCGCGGATCGCGAGCGGATGGATCTCGAGGCCATGCCGGTCCGCAAGCGCGAACATCTCGATCAGCCGCACGGGGTCCTTCGCGAAGAAATCCTCGTTCGGCAGCGCCAGTCGGCCGCGTTCGAGCACAAAGCCGTTGAGCTTGCGCGGACTGCGGCGGATCATCGGCAGCCCGAAGCGGCGCCCGCGTGCGGCATGGCTCTCGTCAAGATGCGCGAGGAAGACGCCGGTCAGGTCGCCGACCTGCTTCGCGATCAGGAAATAATGCTGCATGAAGCGTTCGACTGCGGACTTGCCCGGCCGGTCGGCGTAACGCATGCGCCGCGCGATCTCCGGCTGGAAGTCGAAGGTCAGCCGCTCTTCGGCGCGACCCGCGATGCTGTGGAGATGGCAGCGCACCGACCAGAGGAAATTCTCGGCCTTCTGGAACTGGCGCAGCTCGTTCTTCGTCAGCAGCCCCTTGTCGACGAGCTCGGCGACGGTCGGCACGCGGTAGATATATTTGCCGATCCAGAACAGCGTGTGGAGATCGCGCAGACCGCCCTTGCCCTCCTTGATATTGGGCTCGACGACATAGCGGCTGTCGCCCATGCGCTTGTGGCGGAGGTTCCGTTCTTCGAGCTTCGCGGCGATGAAGGCGCGGCCGGTGCCCGCCATCACCTCATTGGCGAAGCGGATGCTCGCCTCGTCATAGAGCGCCTGGTCGCCCCAGACATAGCGCGCCTCGAGCAGCCCGGTGCGGATGGTGATGTCCGATTTCGCCATGCGCACCATCTCGTCCAGCGAGCGGCTCGACTGGCCGACCTTCAGCCCCAGATCCCAGAGCGTGTAGAGCATCGATTCGATGACCTGCTCGGTCCAGCCCGTCTGCTTCCACGGGGTGAGGAAACCGATATCGACGTCCGAAAAGGGCGCCATCTCGCCGCGGCCATAGCCGCCCACCGCGATCAGCGCGATCCGCTCGGCCGCGGTCGGGTTGTTGGTCGGGTAGAGCCGCTTGGTCGTGAAGTCGTAGAGGAGCCGCAGCAACTGATCGATCAGGAAGGCCTGCGCCGCCGCGGCCTCGCTGCCGCGCGAGGGATGCTCGCGCAGCCGCCGCGCAATCTCGGCGCGGCCGTTGTCGAGCGCGTGCTTGAGCTGCGCGACCATCGCCTGCCGCAGCGCGGTGGTATCGCCGCTGCCGGGCAGCAGTTCGGCGAGCACGTCGGACAAGGCGCGCCGGTCGACGATGGCGCGGCGCTGGGGAATGCTGTCGAAGCGGACGGACATGGCGTCAGTCTAGTGCAGTTCGCGCGGAAGCGGGAACCGCTTTTTCCCGGCATCCGGCAAGCTTAGCTTCGTCGAACTTCACGAACTTCACGCGTATCGCCATCAAATTTCGCCCTATCGCCGCCACGGACAGGCGGCTTCCCGGCGAGCATGACAGCAAGATCGCGTGTAGGACAGCCCGGCCACCGGTCAGCCTTCGGCGGCAAGCGCCTTGAGCCGATAGAGCGCGTCGAGCGCCTCGCGCGGGGTGAGCGCATCGGCATCGAGCCCGGCGAGCGCATCGCGCAGCGCGTCCTTCGCCTCCTCGGGCGGTGCGGCCATCGCGGCGAAGAGCGGCAGGTCGTCGAGCCCGGCGGCGAGCCCGCCGGTCTGGGCGCGGCCCGCCTCGAGCTTCCTGAGCACCTCGTCGGCGCGGCGGAGCACCGGCGGCGGCAGTCCGGCGAGCTTGCCCACCGCGAGGCCGTAGCTGCGATCGGCGGGGCCGTCGGCGAGTTCGTGGAGCAGGACGAGATCGCCCTTCCATTCGCGCGCGCGGACATGATGGAGCGACAGCGCGTCAAGCCGTTCGGCGAGCCGCGTCAGCTCGTGATAGTGCGTCGCGAACAGGCAGCGGCTGCGGTTGATGTCGTGGACCGCCTCGACCACCGCCCACGCAATCGCGAGCCCGTCATAGGTCGAGGTGCCACGCCCGACCTCGTCGAGGATGACGAAGCTGTGTTCGGTCGCCTGGGCCAGGATCGCCGCGGTCTCGACCATCTCGACCATGAAGGTCGAGCGGCCGCGCGCGAGATTGTCCGAGGCACCGACGCGGCTGAACAGCCGGTCGACCAGCCCCAGCGTCGCTTGGCTGGCGGGAACGAAGCTCCCCGCCTGCGCAAGCACCGCGATCAGTGCGTTCTGGCGCAGGAAGGTCGACTTGCCGCCCATATTGGGGCCGGTGACGAGCCAGAGCCGCTGGCTTTCCGCCAGCCGGCAGTCATTGGCGACGAAGCGCTCGCCCGCCTTTTCGACCGCGCGCTCGACCACGGGGTGGCGGCCATTCTCGACCTCGAAGACGGGATCCTCGACGAGCCCGGGGCGCGTCCAGCCGCCCTCGGCGGCGCGCTCGGCGAGCGCCGCGGCGACGTCGAGTCGCGCGAGCGCATCGGCGGTGCGTGCGATCTCCTCGCGCCGCGCGAGCGCCTCCGCCGTCAGTTCCTCGAGATGCGCGGCCTCGGCGGCCAACGCGTGCGCGCCCGCCTGGCCCACGCGCAGCGCCTGTTCGTGGAGCTCGGGCGCGTTGAAGCGGACGACGCCCGCGAGCGTCTGGCGATGCGTGAAGCCCGATTCGGGGCGCATCAGCACGTCGGCCGATTTGGCGGGCACCTCGACATGATAGCCGAGCACGCCATTGTGGCGGATCTTCAGGGCCGCGATGCCGGTCTGCTCGCGGTAGCGCGCCTCGAGTGCCGCGATCGCGCGGCGGCCGTCGCCACCCACCCCGCGCAGCTCGTCGAGCGCGGCATCATAGCCTTCGGCGACATAGCCGCCCTGCGCGGCGTCGATCGGCGGGGTCGCAACCAGCGCGCGCGACAGGTGATCGACGAGCGCACCATGCCCGTCGAGCAGCGGTAGCAGGCGTTCGAGCAGCACCGGGGGGCTGGCGACGCGACCCAGCCGCTCGCGCAGCAGCCGCGCCTCGCCCAGCCCGTCGCGAAGCTGGCCGAGATCGCGCGGGGACCCCCTGCCCGCAACGAGGCGCCCGAGCGCACGGCCGATATCGGGCAGCGCCTTCAGCGCGCCGCGGACATGATCGCGCAAGCCGCCGTCATCGCAATAATGCTGGACGAGATCGAGCCGTTCCTCGATCGCGAGCCGGTCGGCGAGCGGCGCGCCGATATCGGCGGCGAGCAGCCGTGCGCCCGCGCCGGTAACGGTGCGGTCGACATTGTCGAGCAGGCTGCCCGCGCGTCCGCCGCCGCTGGCCTGGGTCAGCTCGAGGCTCTCGCGCGTCGCGGCATCGATCATCATGTGCCCGTCGACCGCGCGCCGCACGGGGGGCTGGAGGAAGGGCAGCGTGCCCTTGCCGGCATGGTCGAGATAGGCGACGAGCCCGCCCGCCGCCGCCAGTTCGGCACGGTCGAAGCCGCCAAAGCCGTCGAGCGTGGCGACGCCGAACAGCGCCTTCAGCCGGGCTTCGCCGCCTGTGCTGTCGAAATCGGCGCGCGGGCGGGCAAAGGCGCCATCGGGCCAGTGCGCCGCATTTTCGGCGACGACGATTTCGGCGGGGTTGAGTCGCGCAAGCTCGGCGCCGAGCGCCTGCGGCTCGATGCGGGTCACCTCGAAGCGCCCCGTCGAGATGTCTGCGGCGGCAAGGCCAAGCGCGCCGCCCGCCTCGCCGAGCGCCACGAGCCAGTTGGCGGCGCGCGCGTCGAGCAAGGTTTCCTCGGTCAGCGTCCCCGCGGTGACGACGCGGATGATCGCGCGCCCGACCAGTGCCTTGGAACCGCGCGCCTTGGCCTGCTCAGGCGTTTCGATCTGGTCGGCGATCGCGACGCGGTGCCCCGCCTTGATCAGCCGCGCCAGATAGGCCTCGGCCGAATGCGCCGGCACGCCGCACATCGGGATGGGCTTGCCGTCATGCTCGCCGCGCGCGGTGAGCGCGATGTCGAGCGCCGTCGACGCGATCTTCGCATCGTCGAAGAACAGCTCGAAAAAATCGCCCATGCGGTAGAAGAGCAGGCAATCCTGCGCATCGGCCTTGAGCGCGAGATATTGCGCCATCATCGGCGTCGGGGCGGAAGAGGCGGCGGCGGGTGGTGGCGTTTGCTTGTTCATGGGCTCGCGCTGCTGATACCGGCTAATTTCCACTTTGCCAAAGGTAGCCTTGACCGTTTTTTCCGCTTAGAGCGAGGCGAATCCCAGCAACCCCCACCGGCGCTTGCCGTAACGGCGGCACATTACCCGGGCAGCGTACAAGGATCATCGAATGAGCGAAGGCAGCAACGTCAAATTCTCCGAAAAGGAGGCGCTGCTCTTCCACTCGCACGGCCGGCCGGGGAAGATCGAGATCATCGCGTCCAAGCCGATGGCGACGCAGCGCGACCTGAGCCTTGCCTATTCGCCGGGCGTCGCGGTCCCCGTCCGCGCGATCGCGGAGGATCCCGCGACCGCCTATGACTATACCGCCAAGGGCAACCTCGTCGCGGTGATCTCCAACGGCACCGCGATCCTCGGGCTCGGCAATCTCGGCGCGCTCGCCTCCAAGCCCGTGATGGAGGGCAAGGCGGTGCTGTTCAAAAGATTTGCGGATGTCGATTCGATCGACCTCGAGGTCGACACCGAGGACACCGACGCCTTCGTCAACGCGGTCGCGCTGCTCGAGCCGAGCTTTGGGGGGATCAACCTCGAGGACATCAAGGCGCCCGAATGCTTCATCATCGAGCAGCAGCTGCGCGAGCGGATGAACATCCCCGTCTTCCATGACGACCAGCACGGCACCGCGATCATCACCGCCGCCGGCCTTATCAACGCCTGTCTGCTGACCGGGCGGAAGATGGAGGAGATCAGGGTCGTCGTGAACGGCGCGGGTGCAGCCGCGATCGCCTGCACCGAACTGATCAAGGCGATGGGCGTGCGCCACGATCATGTCCTGATGTGCGACCGCAAGGGCGTGATCACGACGGACCGCGAAGGCGTGAACCAGTGGCAGTCTGCGCATGCGGTTGCAACCGATCGCAGCACGCTGACCGAGGCGCTGGTGGGCGCGGACGTGTTTTTGGGCCTTTCCGCGGCAGGCGCGCTCAAGCCCGAGATGGTCAAGGACATGGCGCCCAAGCCGATCATCTTCGCGATGGCCAATCCCGATCCCGAGATCGCCCCGCCCGAGGCCAAGGCCGCGCGTCCCGACGCGATCATCGCGACGGGCCGCTCGGACTATCCCAACCAGGTCAACAACGTTCTCGGCTTCCCGTTCATCTTCCGCGGGGCGCTCGACGTGCGCGCGACCGCGATCAACGACGAGATGAAGATAGCGGCGGCCAATGCGATCGCCGAGCTCGCGCGCCAGCAGGTACCCGAGGAGGTCGCGCTCGCCTATGGCGGCATGGCGCACAGCTTCGGCCCCGATTACATCATCCCCGCGCCCTTCGATCCGCGGCTGATGGAGGAAGTGCCCGCCGCGGTCGCCAAGGCGGCGATGGATTCGGGCGTGGCGCAGAAGCCGATCCTCGACATGACCGCCTATCGCCAGTCGCTGAAAGCAAGGCTCAATCCCACCACCTCGGTGCTGACGCTCGCCTATGAGGCGGCGCGCGCGCATCCCAAGCGCGTGCTGTTCGCGGAAGGGGAAGAAGAGGTCGTGCTGCGCGCCGCGATCCAGTTCCGCGACGGCGGCTACGGCATCCCCGTGCTGGTCGGACGCGACGACGTCTATGACAAGCTGCGCGCGATGGGGGTCGACGATCCCGAGAGCTTCGAGGTGCACAACAGCGTCCATTCGAAGCTGGTGCCGCAGATGGTCGAGTTCCTCTACGCGCGGCTGCAGCGCCGCGGCTATCTCAAGCGCGAGATCGAGCGCATGGTCAATCGCGACCGCAACATCTTCGGCGCGCTGATGCTCCAGCTCGGCGAGGCCGACGCGATGATCACGGGCGTGACGCGCACCTATTCGCGCACGATGCGCGAGGTCCGCAAGGTGATCGACCCGCGCGCGGGCGCCACGCCCTTCGGCATCCATGTCCTTGTCGGGCAGAGCCATACCGTCTTCATGGCCGACACCACGGTCAACGAGCGGCCCAGCGCCGAGGAACTCGCGGATATCGCGGAAAGCACCGCCGCGGTCGCGCGCCGCATGGGGCATGAGCCGCGCGTCGCCTTCCTCTCCTATTCGACCTTCGGCAACCCCGAGGGTACGTGGCTCGAAAACCTGCGCGCAGCGGTGGCGCTGCTCGACGCGCGCGGCGTCAGCTTCGAATATGAAGGCGAGATGGCGCCCGACGTCGCGCTCAACCCCAAGGTGATGGCGAACTATCCCTTCAGCCGGCTTTCGGGACCCGCAAACGTCCTGATCATGCCGGGGCTGCAATCGGCCAACCTCTCGGCCAAGCTGCTGCGCGAGCTGGGCGGCGATTCGGTGATCGGGCCGATGCTGGTCGGCATGGAAAAGCCGATCCAGGTCACGACGATGTCGTCGACCGCCTCCGAGCTGGTCACGCTCGCGGTGCTCGCCGCCGCCGGGATTGCAGGTTAGGTCAAATTTCCCGTGTCATCCCCGCGAAAGCGGGGATCCATGCGATCGGTGCCGCTTGGCGCGTTTCACAAACATCGTCTGGATTCCCGCTTTCGCGGGAATGACAGCAAAGGGTTGTTGCGCGGCTTAGGGCGTATTCGGCGTCGCGCCGCCCATGCCCGGGGCGCCGACCGCGCCGATATTGCCGAACAGCTCCTCGAAGAAGCCGCGTTCGCGGCCGAGCGTCGGGGTCTTGTCGCCATCGGGATGGATCGAGACGATCTTTTCGAGGCCCTCACGCTGAACCGCGGCGACATTGCCCGCCTGGTCGAAGCGGATATGCAGGATCGTCTGTTCGGTGGGCCGGGGGTTCGAAAAGGCGAGCTGCCGCGTCTGCCGCGAGACATAATACCAGTCATTGGGATCGAACTGCCCCACAAAGGTCGGGCGGCCGAGCGTGCCCTCGACCGAATCGCGGTTATCGACACCGGGCTGGATGCCCTGGATCAGCTGGTTGTCGACGATATAGCCCTGGTGCGCACGGATGCGGGTGCAGCCGCTCGTCGCGATCAGCGCCACCATGGCCGCCGCGATCATCGGCATCGCCCTTTTCGTCATCACCATTTTTCCGGCCACTCCTCGAATCTGCGCAATTGCGTGGCGCCGCCCATTGCAAGGCGCGCGTCATGCCTCAATATGCGCAGGATTGCCGCGCGACAAGGGCGCGCCACACCGGGAGCAGATTGAACCGTGTCGATTTTGAGCCGCCTTTTCACGAGGCAGAGCGGGCGCGATGCGCTGGTGCCGCTCTACACCAGCATCGTCGACGCCGCGCGCGACCCCGCCTGGTATCTCGAAGGCGGCGTTGCCGACACGCTCGACGGGCGCTTCGACATGGTCGCGGCGCTGCTCTCGATGGCGCTCGTCCGGCTCGAGCGCGAGGGCAAGCAGGGCGCCGACCACTCGGTGTTGCTGACCGAGATCTTCATCGACGACATGGATGGCCAGCTGCGCCAGATCGGCATCGGCGACATCATCGTCGGCAAGCATGTCGGCAAGATGATGAGCGCGCTGGGCGGGCGCCTCTCCGCCTATCGTGGCGCGATCGCGGGCGAGGAAAGCTGGGAGGAGGCGCTCGCGCGCAACCTCTATCGCGGCGCCGCCCCCGACGCAGCCGCGCTCGGCTTCAGCGCGGCACGGATGCGCGAGATCGCCGCGCAGCTTGAGGCGACCGATGCGGCGGCGCTGGTCGCCGATGGATTCCCGCGGCCATGAGCGCGCCGCTTCCCGAATTCAGCCGCCTGGTCCGCGTAGACACGATCGGCGACCGCCCACGGACGATCGAGATCGCCGCCGACGAGGCCGAGCGTGGCGCGCTCGCCAGGCGCTTCGGGCTGATCGCGATCGCGCGGCTCGAGGGCAGCGCGGCGCTGGTGCGCGTCGCAGGCGGCATCGGCGCGACCGGCCGGATCACCGCCGACGTCGAGCAGGCTTGCGTCGCGACGGGCGAAAGCGTCCCCGCGACGATCGACGAGCCCTTTGCGCTCAAGTTCGTGGCGGAGAGCGCCGAGCTTCCCGCCGACGAGGTCGAACTGAGCGAAGGCGAGCTCGATGTCATCGATTTCGACGGTCAGGCGGTCGATCTTGGCGAGGCTCTGGCGCAGACGCTCGCGCTCGCGCTCGATCCCTTTCCGCGCAGCCCCGATGCCGATCAGGTGCTGAAGGCCGCGGGTGTACTGAGCGAGGAGGAGGCGGGGCCGTTTGGCGCGCTCGCGGGGCTCAAGCAGTCGCTGGAGAAAAAGGGGCGATAGGACTGCTCCGCGCGCCGGCCGCCGCGAATCATACGCAATTGCTATGCGACGGCGCGGCACCGCGTCTCGAATCCCTATTTCGGTAGCTATAAATCGGCCTGTGGTCGCGCCGGATAGCGCGGCGCGCAATGCCGCGCCTGTCCGACGCGCTTCACAGGAGTGACGTCATGGATCTGGTGTTGAGGCTGTGTGGGCTGGCGGCGATCGGCGTGTCATTGGCGACCGGGCTGCTGCTCGGACATCTGGGTGGGGCGGGCCGGCCATATGATCCGACCGCGCTCGAATATCTGATGGCGGCGCTCAGCTTCGCCTTTGCCAGCATCGGCGCGGCGCTGCTGATCTGCGGGAAGAAGCTGCTCGACTGCCCGCCGGTCTCGCGCCGCTGGCGGCATTACCGCTGATCGAACAGCGCCTTCAGCTCCTTTTTCAGGATCTTGCCATTGGCGTTGCGCGGCAATGTTTCGGCGCAGAACAGCACGCGCACGGGCGCCTTGAACGCGGCGAGTCGCGCGCGCACCCAATCCTGAAGCTCCGCCTCGCTGGCGTCCATGCCGGGTGCCAGATGGACGACCGCGGCGGGCTCCTCGCCCAGCGTGCGGTGCGGCAGGCCGACCAGCGCGGCGTCGGTCACCGCGGGATGGTCATAGAGGATGTTCTCGACCTCGCTTGAGTAGATGTTCTCGCCGCCGCGGATGATGATGTCCTTGGCGCGGTCGACGATATAGCAGAAGCCCTCCTCGTCGAGCCGCCCGAGATCGCCGGTGCGCACCCAGCCATCGGTGAAGGTGGCGGCGGTGGCGTCGGGCTTGTTCCAGTATCCCGCGACGATCTGGGGGCCCTTCGCCCAGATCTCGCCGACCTCGCCCAGCGGCAGCGTGGTGACCCCGTCTTCCGCAACGATCCTGAGTTCGGCTACGGGCACCGCGGGGCCGCAGCTTTCGGGGCGATACTGATAATCCTCGGCGATGTGGCTCGTCACGGTCGCTGAGGTCTCGGTCATGCCCCAGCCATTGCCGGGCATGCAGCCGAATTCGGCCTGGATGCGGCGGACCAGTTCGGGCGCAGACGGCGCGCCGCCATAGCTGATCACTTCGAGACTCGAGAGGTCGTAATTGCTGCGCTCGGGATGTTCGAGCAGCTGCCAGGCGATCGTCGGCACCCCGCCCGTGCTGTTGACGCGTTCGCGCTCGATCAGCGCAAAGGCCTGCACCGTGTCCCATTTGCGCATGAAGACGAGCGTCGAGCCGCCGAACACCGCGCCCATCAGCGCGGCGTTGCACGCGGTCACGTGGAACAGCGGGATGACGAGCAGCAGTGTCTTGGGGGTCGCGGGCGCGGGCATCTCGCCCCGACGCAACGCGGCGCGCGCGCTGGCATAGCCGGTCGACAGGATATTGGTCAGGATGTTGCGGTGCGTGCCGAGCGCACCCTTGGGGTGCCCCGTCGTTCCCGAGGTATAGAAGATCGTCGCGGCGTCATCAGGGGCGACCGCGACCTCGGGCAGCTCCGCATCGGCGAGGCCGGACCAGCCATTTGCATCCCCAAGCAGCACCTCGAGAAGCTCGGCGCCTGCGATGGGCTGCGCCGATCGGCTGACGATCACATGCGTCAGATCGGGGAGGGCAGCGAGATGCGGAGCGATGCGCGCGTGCCGCTCGGCATCGCAGATCAGCAGCCGCGTCCCCGAATCGGCGAGCGCATATTCAAGCTCGGCCCCCGTCCACCACGCATTGAGCGGCACCGCGATCGCGCCGATCGCGGTCACGGCGAAGAAGGCGACGGGCCATTCGGGCAGGTTGCGCATCGCGATCGCGACGCGATCGCCCTTACCCACGCCGCGCGCGACGAGCGCATGCGCCAGCGTCGCGGTTGCGCGGAAAAAGGCGTCGTAACTGACGCGTTCGTCCTCGTGCACCGCAAAGGTCCGCTCGCCGTGCGACCGGCCGATCCGCGCGAGCGCGGCAACCGTCGGCGGCACGTTCTTCCACGTCCGCGTGGGCACGCCGCGGATCACGACCTCCTCCATCTCAAACGGCGCGCCCGGCGCGCACAACATCGCCTCGATCTGATCCAGCGAATGGGCGGGCCAGGCCTGCTGCGCTGCGCCGCGCTGTTCCGCATCAGCCATGTTGCTCTCCGTTCCTGATTCGAGTTTTTCTCGAATCTCTTGATCCTCTCTACGATATGGAGGATTTGCCTTACTCTCAACCCACGTTGCCACAGAACGCTTCGGCAATTTGAATTCACGGTATGGCCGGCGCAGGAGGACAGAATGATCGATGACGCTATGGCCCTCGAGCAGATCAGGCGGTTGAAGGATCTGCTCGACGTCGAGGAGCTCGACCGGGACCTGTATCGCGGTGCCCGCCAGCCGGGCGGACAAGGCCGCGTCTTCGGCGGCCAGGTGATCGCGCAGGCGCTGGTCGCCGCGAGCCGCTCGGTCGATCACGGCCACGCGGCGCATTCGCTCCACGCCTATTTCATGCGCCCGGGTGATGAAGCGCTGCCGATCGTCTACCGCGTGGTACGCGACTATGACGGGCGCAGCTTTGCGACGCGGCGCGTGATCGCGCTCCAGAAGGGCATGCCGATCCTCAACATGGCCGCCTCGTTCCAGGTGCCCGAGGACGGGCTGCACCACCAGATCGAGATGCCCGAGGTCCCGTCGCCCGAGGCGCTGGTTTCCGAGGGCGATTATGTCCGCGCCAATGCGGCGACGCTGCCCGACCGGCTCGTCGAATGGATCGGGCGCGCACGTCCGATCGAGATCCGGCCGGTCGAGCCGCGCTGGGGCGATATGGCGCGGAAACGCCCGCCCGTGCAGCATTGCTGGTTCCGCGCGATCGCGCCGCTGGGCGACGACCAGGCGCTGCACCGCGCAGTGCTCGCCTATGCGTCGGACATGACCTTGCTCGGCACCTGTACGCTGCCGCACGGGGTCAACTGGCTGACGCACAATCTCCAGACGGCGAGCCTCGACCACGCGCTGTGGCTGCACGAAGATGTGCGTGCCGATGACTGGCTGCTCTACAGTTCGGACAGCCCCTGGACCGGGCACGCGCGCGGGTTCAACCGCGGCAGCATCTTCAGCCGCGACGGACGGCTGGTGGCGAGCGTGACGCAGGAAGGATTGATCAGGCTGCGCGGATAGCCGGCGTCACTTCACCTTGAAATGATCGATGAACAGCGCGAGCCGCCATTTCATGCGGTCGCGCAGCGTCTGGCCGGGACGGCGGATGACGTCGCCGATCAAAGTCTCGAGTTCGGCGTCGCCGATGACCATGTCGATATAGAGTTCGGCGGCCGCTTCGGGATCGTCGAACCTTGCGCGCCCCTCGACATTCCATGCGCGGAATATCTCGGCAAGCCCTGACACGCGCCCCAGATGGATGTCGCGATAGATCTCGCGCGCGAAGTCGGGATCGTTGAGGCTTTCGGAGATGAGCAGCCGCAGCATCGCCGCCTGGCGCGGCTCCATGACGAGCTCATAGATGCGCTCGGTGATGCTGTGCAGGATCGTGGCCGCGGATTCATCGCTATGAAAGAGCGCGTCGAATTCGGCGACATGCTCTTGCTTGCCCCGTTCGAACACAGCGCGGAGCAGCCCGTGCTTGTTGCCGAACAGCTCATAGGCGGTCGCCAGCGACCCCCCCGACCGGCGGATGATCGCGGCAAGGCTCACCCTGGCGAAACCCTGTTCGAGAAAGAGCGTTTCGGCGGCGTCAAGAATCGCCCGGCGCCGGTCATCGCGGCGCGCGCCCTGGGTCGATCCCGTCTTGGCATCCGTCGTTATGGCCTTCTCCACCAATGCACTCCTCTCCCCATTTTTTTGTCGTTGACGTGTAATGTACGTTACATTACTGGCACCCGCAAGCGGAATGCATTATGCATTTACGCGAGAATCACGCCAAGTCAGAGAAAGCGACGCGATGCGCCGGATGACGACTCCTCGAAATTCGGCGGCCGGTGCGCTTGCCGCGGTGCTTCTCATGCTGAGCGGCTGCTCGGGGGGCGAGCAACCCGCGCCGCCGCCCCCGGCGGTCGATATCGTCACGATTCGTCCGCAGGCGATCGACAATGTCATCGAGCTGCCCGGCCGCATCCAGGCCGTGCGCACCGCCGAGGTACGCGCGCGCGTAAACGGGATCGTCGAGCGCCGACTCTATGAGGAAGGCACCGACGTCCGCGCAGGCCAGCCGCTGTTCCAGATCGACCCGCGCGAGATGCGCGCCAGCCTCAACGCCGCGGAGGCGACGCTGGCGCGCAGCCGGGCGACCGCGGCCAATGCGCAGCAGGACGTCCAGCGCTATCAGGGGCTGATTGCCGATCAGGCGATCTCCAAGCAGGAATATGACGCCGCCGTCGCGCGGCTCAGAACCGCGCAAGCCGATGTCGCGCTCGCCAGGGCCCAGGTCGACACCGCACGGCTCAACCTCGGCTACAGCACGGTCACCGCGCCGATTTCGGGGCGCGCAGGCCGCGGCCAAGTGACCGAGGGCGCGCTCGTCAGCGCCGCCGCGGGCACGCTGTTCACGACGATCGAGCAGCTCGACACGGTCTATGTCAATTTCTCGCAGTCGAGCTCAGACGTGCTCGCGCTGCGCCGCGACGTGACCGCGGGGAGGCTTAAGATGCCCAAGGACGGGCGGCTGGCCGTTGAGCTCATCCTCGAGGACGGCAGCGCCTATGGGCTGGGCGGCCATATCGACTTCCTCGATCTCGCGATCGACGAGGCGACGGGCACCGCCGCGATCCGCGCGGAATTCCCCAACCCTGCGCGCCTGCTGCTCCCCGGCCAGTTCGTCCGCGCGCGCGCCAAGGCGGGCGTGCGGCCCGACGGCGTTCTCGTCCCGCAGCGCGCGGTGAAGCTAACCACGCAGGGCGCGACCGTGATGGTGGTGGGTGACAAGAACATGGCCACGGTGCGCAACGTCAAGCTGGGCGACCTTCAGGGCTCCAACTGGGTGATCCGCGAGGGATTGAAGGCGGGCGACCGCGTGATCATCAACGGCCTGCAGAAGGTGCAACCCGGGGCGCCCGTCACTATTGCGAAACCGGGCGCCGCGCCCGCCAAGCCCGTCGCGACGCGCTAAGGGAAAGAGCCGATGAGCCCCCGCTTCTTCATCGACCGCCCGGTCTTCGCCTGGGTCGTGGCGCTGTGCATCACGCTCGCAGGGCTCATCGCGCTGCGCGCGCTGCCCATCGAGCAATACCCGACGGTGGCGCCGCCTTCGCTGACGATCAACGTCACCTATCCCGGCGCCGATGCCGCGACGCTCGAGCAGAACGTCACGCAGATCATCGAGCAGGAGCTCAACGGCGTCGAGGGCTTCCTCTATATGTCGTCGACCAGCCGGTCGAACGGCACCGCCGAGATCACGGTGACCTTCGAGTCTGGCACCGACATCGATACCGCACAGATGGACGTGCAGAACAAGCTGCGCAGCGTCGAGGCACGCCTGCCCGAAGAGGTGCGGCGCCAGGGCATCCTGGTCGAGGAGGCCAATAGCGGCTTTCTCATGATCCTCGCGATCACGTCCAAAAGCGGCAACACCCCGACGCTCGAGCTTGGCCATTTCGCCGTGACACGCGTCATCGACGAGCTGCGCCGTGTTCCCGGGGTCGGTAATATCCAGTCGTTCAGTTCCGAATATGCGATGCGGATCTGGTTCGATCCCGACAAGCTCGCGACCTACAACCTGTCGCCCGCCGACGCGCTTGCCGCGGTGCAGGAGCAGAACAGCCAGTCACCCGGTGGCCAGCTCGGCGACCGCCCGCTTGCCGAGGGGATGGAGCTCAACGCGACCATCCTGACGCAGAACCGCTTCACCACGCCCGAACAGTTCGCGGGCATCATCCTGCGCGCCAATCCCGACGGGTCGGCGGTGACTCTGGGCGACGTCGCGCGTGTCGAGCTTGGCGCGCAGAGCTATCTGTTCAACACCGAGCTCAACGGCAAGCCGATGGCGGGCATAGCGGTCCAGCTCAAGCCCGGCGCCAATGCGCTCGCCACCGCAGAAGGCATCCGCGCGCGGATGGCCGAGCTCGAAAAGACGTTCCCGCAGGACGTCACCTGGTCGGTGCCGTTCGACACCACGCCCTTCATCCAGGTTTCGGTCGAGGAAGTCGTCAAGACGCTGGTCGAAGCGATGGTGCTCGTCTTCCTCGTCATGTTCCTGTTCCTGCAGAACTGGCGCGCGACGATCATCCCGACGATCGTGGTGCCGATCGCGCTGGCGGGCGCATGCCTCGGCCTCTGGCTGTTCGGATTTTCGATCAACGTGCTGTCGCTGTTCGGCATGGTGCTCGCGATCGGTATCCTCGTCGACGATGCGATCGTCGTGATCGAGAATGTCGAGCGCATCATGGCCGAGGAACACCTCTCCCCCTATGAGGCGACGGTGAAGGCGATGGGCCAGATCACCTCGGCGATCATCGGCATCACATTGGTGCTGATCGCGGTGTTCATCCCGATGGCCTTCTTTCCCGGCTCGACAGGCGGCATCTACCGCCAGTTTTCGGTGACGCTTGCGATCTCGATCGCTTTCTCGGCCTTGCTCGCGCTGACGCTCACGCCTGCGCTGTGCGCGACCTTCCTGCGCCCGCACGAGGTGCAGGAGGAGGAACCGACAAATCCCGTCCTGCGCTTCCTTCACCGCTTCTTCGCACGCTTCAACAGCTGGTTCGGGCGTGTCACCGATCGCTATCAGGGCGGGGTCGGACGCATACTCGGGCGGCCCCTGCGCTTCCTCGGCATCTTCGTGGCGCTGGTCGGCATCACCGTCTTCCTGTTCGGTCGCCTGCCCGGCAGCTTCCTGCCGCAGGAGGACCAGGGCTATCTGATCACCGTGGTCCAGGCGCCGCCGGGGGCGACGACCGAACGCACCGATGTCGCGATCGAGCAGGTCAAGGCCTTCTATCGCCAGCAGCCGCAGGTGAAGGACGTCGTCTTCGTGCGCGGCTTCAGCTTCTTCGGCCAGGGCCAGGCCAACGCGATCGCCTTCGTGCCGCTGAAGCCGTGGGAGGAACGCCCGGGCAAGGAAAATCGCGCCGACACGCTCGCAGGCAAGGCGATGGGCATGATCATGCAGGTCAAGGACGCCTTCGTCTTCACGCTCAATCCGCCCTCGATCTCCGAACTGGGCGTCGCCTCGGGCTTCACCTTCAAGCTGCAGAACCGCGGCGGCGCCGACTATGCCGCGCTGCTCGCGGCGCGCAACCAGCTGCTCGGCATGGCATCGCAGAGCCCCGTGCTCGCGGGCGTCCGGCCCGAGGGGCAGGAGGACGCGCCCCAGCTGCGCGTCCAGATCGACCGGATCAAGGCGCGCGCGCTGGGGCTCTCGATCGCCGACGTCAACGCCACCCTCGCGATCGCCTTCGGCAGTGCCTATGCCAACGACTTCACGCGCGACGGCCGCATCCTGCGCGTGCTGCTCCAGGCCGACGCGCCGACGCGCATGACGCCCGAGGACGTCCTCGAGCTGAAGGTCCGCAGCGCGCAGGGACAGATGGTGCCCTTCGGCGCCTTCACCACGGTCGACTGGACCGCGGGGCCGCCGCAGGTCGACCGCTATAACGGCTATCCGGCGATGACGATCTCGGGCGAGCCCGCACCCGGCCGCTCGACGGGTGAGGCGATGGCCGAGATGGAGCGTCTCGCGGCGCAGCTGCCCGACGGCTTCGGCTTCGAATGGACGGGCATCTCGTACGAGGAAAAGCAGTCTGCAGGCCAGATCGGGCTGCTGCTCGGCCTGTCGCTGATCGTCGTCTTCCTGCTGCTTTCGGCGCTCTATGAAAGCTGGGCGATCCCCGTCGCGGTGCTGCTCGTCGTGCCGCTGGGCGTGCTCGGCGCGGTGCTGTTCTCGATGCTGCGCGGGCTTTCGGCGGACGTCTATTTCAATGTCGGGCTGGTTACGATCATCGGACTTGCCGCCAAGAACGCGATCCTGATCGTCGAGTTCGCGATCGAGCAGGAGGCGGAGGGCAAGGCGCCGCTCGAAGCGACGATGGAGGCGGTCAAGCTGCGCCTGCGCCCGATCATCATGACCTCGCTCGCCTTCATCCTCGGCATGGTGCCGCTGGTGATCTCGAGCGGCGCCGGCGCCGCCAGCCGCATCGCGGTGGGCAGCGGCGTGATGGGCGGCATGATCGCCGCCACCATCCTCGGCATCTTCTTCATCCCGCTCTTCTATCTGTCGGTGCGCAACTGGCTGTCGCGCCAGCGTCCGCCCGCGCCCGCCGAGAAGGGCCATCACGATCCGGAGCCCGGACATGCGTAAGGCCATTATCCCCGCAACGCTGCTGGCCACGACGCTGCTCGCGGGCTGCAATATGGCGCCCAAACATGTCCGCCCCGACATGCCCACGGCCCCGGCCTATCCGCAGAGTTACGCGGGCGACGTCACGATCGGGCAGCGCGCGACCGAGATCGGCTGGCACGACTTCCTTGCCGACCCGCAGCTCGAAGCGCTCGTCACCGCGGCCATCGCGCACAACCGCGATCTCGCGGTCGCGGTGGCGCAGATCGAGGAAGCGCGCGGCCAGTATCGCATCCAGGATTCGAGCCGGCTGCCCAATGTCGTCGCCACGGGCGAGGCGACGCGCAGCCGCACGCCGCTCGCCTCGGCGGGGGTACCCGGACAGCAGGGTTCGATCACCCTCGATCGCTATTCGGTGGGGGTCGGCGTTTCCGCCTTCGAACTCGATTTCTGGGGGCGCGTGCGCAACCTCTCCGAAGCCGCGCGCTCGGAGTATCTCGCCACGGTCGAGGCCGAGCGTGCGTTTCGCCTCGCGCTGCTGCGCGATGTCGCCTCGACCTATTTCGCGGGACGCGAAGCCGCCGAGCGTATCGCGCTTGCCGAAGCGACGGTGCGTTCGCGCCAGGAGGGTTTGCGCATCGCCAGGCGCCGGCTCGATGCGGGGGTCACGTCCGCGCTCGATTTCCGCCAGTCCGAATCGCTGCTGACCCAGGCCGAGACCGAGCTTGCGGGGCTACGGCTGGCCAAGGCGCAGAGCGACAATTTCCTGGCCGTGCTGACCGGAGGCCCGGTGTCCGAAACGCTGCCTGCCCCGCTGCCGCTCGCGCGCCAGGCGAGCCCGGTGGGGCTCGCCGCGGGGCTGCCCTCCGAACTGCTCGTCGCGCGCCCCGACATCATCGCGGCCGAGGAACGGCTGCGCGCCGCGCGCGCCAATATCGGCGCCGCACGTGCGGCGTTCTTCCCGACGATCTCGCTCACCGGGACGCTCGGCTTCGCGTCGGACTCGCTGGGCAATCTGGTGGGCGAGGACGGCTTCAGCTGGAGCTTCGGCCCCTCTATCAGCCTCCCGATCCTCGATTTCGGGCGCACCAAGGGCAATCTCACGGTCGCCGAGGCGCGCGAGAACATCGCGATCGCGAGCTATGAGAAGACTGTCCAGACCGCGTTCCAGGAAGTGGCCAACGCGCTCGCCGGACGGCGCTTTCTTGCCGATCAGGTCGCCGCGCAGGAACGCGGGACCGAGGCGCAACGGCGCATCGCGCGGCTCGCGCAGACGCGCTATCGCGAGGGTGTCGCCGGCTATCTCGAAGTGCTCGACGCCGAGCGCAACCTATTCTCCGCCGAACAGGCGCTGCTCCAGCTGCGCCGGACCCAGGCCGACAATCTGGTGGCGCTCTATGTCGCGCTGGGCGGCGGGCCGGTAGAGCGCGCGGGGCCGCAGCGCTAGACTCGGTTTCACGTGAGTTGAAACACTTGGCCGTCGCCCCAGCGAAAGCTAGGGCGACACCGAGATTCAATTTCAGTGGAACAGACTCTGGGATCGTTCGCACGCGAAGGGATCGAGCCGTACCCGGCTCGTGTCCCCCCTGTGTTTCGACATGGGATCGCGGAAAACCGCGGGAAAATCGATTATCAGTGCCAGCGACTGCCATTGGCGACGAGATCGTGCGCCGGATAGGAGGTCACCGTCGGATAGCCGAAAAGATCGCGTTCGACTTCGCGCCCGATGTGGACGCGCAGCGGATCGCGTGCCGCGGGGTTCACCTTCTCCCCCTCGGCGGTGAGCAGATTGGCGGCGATGGCCTTGGCAACCATGTGCGTGCGATTGCGCGCCTGGAGCTTGAGACGAACATTGTCGATATGGCGTTCGACCGTTCGCGGCGCGATATCAATGCGCTGCGCGACTTCTTTTGCCGAATAGCCCTGCGCGACAAGTTCAAGAATCTGGTATTCGCGGCAGGTAAGCCCCGACGCACAATCATACTGGTCATTCATATCGCTTCCCCTTTTATGCTGGGGGCGCTCGTGACGTGACCTCTATTATTATGTCCTGCGAGTCGCTCTGTTTCGCAAAGTAATGCACGCGAAATATTACACTAATCATCGGAAAAGGGAAAAACCGATCGGTAGAAATACCGGCGACCCCCGGAGCATCCCCTGACTCTTCACTAACTCCTTGTCAATACAGGATGGTAACCAGAAGCGCAAGGATCAATCCGCCGTACTACGTAGAATTACGCGGCGTAATATACCGACAGATTTTTCCCTTTCTTAAGAAGCATTTGCCAAACAGGCTCGGATAGCTCGAAAATCTGTTGTCGCCGTGCAATCTGGCCCTTTGTTATTGCAAAACAACGATTTTCAACCAGTGCGGCGCGCTCGTGCGTCCTATTGGCAACTCTACGCGCCTGCTCCCGGCGCGTTATTCGTGACAAATCGCAAAGCCCACCGGAAATGTCGGGAATATGACCTTGGCGTCCGCGCGGCGGACATCGAAGTTGCAGTCCTGCCTCGCCAACGGTGAGCGTTACGCCTTCGACATACTGACAGGAGAGATACAGCTAGCCGCTTCGATCGCTCGCCCGGCGATCCGACTCGGGCCGCGCCCGGCCGGACAGGTTGAGGCGTGCGCCGGCGCCATCCTCGTGCAGGTCACCCGCGACCGCCTTCAGTCGCCGGGCCTCGACGACGCGTACGATCTGCGGCGCGTCGAGCACGATCAGCCCGCGCCGGACGAAATCGGAGATCGTCCGGCTGACGGTTTCGATGGTGAGCCCCAGATAATCGGCGATGTCGCTGCGCGACATTGGCAGCGTGATCCGATTCGCCGCGCCCGTGCGTTCGCCGAAAGCGAGCAGGAACGCCGCCAGGCGCTCGGCAGCGGTGCGGTGGCCGAGAAGGAAAATGCAATCCTCGGCGCTCTTGAGCGCGCGCTGCAGTGCGCCGTCGTCGATCAGCGCATCCCGGCTGAAATGGCGCTGCGCGAGCACCTGATCGGTGACCGCCTCGGCGGACGCCTTGTAGACGTCATGATCGACCCCGAAGACGTCGCCCGGGTAGAAAAAGCCCATAAGCTGCCGGCGGCCGTCGGGATAGAGACGGCAGGTGCGCACAATGCCCGAGACCACTTCGAACCAGCAATCGGCATGGTCATCCTGCCGATAGAGCACCTCGGCCTTGGCATAGCTGAGGAGCGATCGCGCGTGCTCTTTGTCGTCTCGCAGCGGCTGCGCATTGAGCGTTATCAAGAGATATCCCCTCTGCCTGCCAACAAAAGCTAACAGTACGCGCCTGGGCGGGGGAGTCTGTGACCGTACGTACGTAAAATTGCTGACAAAGCATCAAATGGCAAATTTTCTTGGGTTAATTTGAGCATTACGCTCAGCAACCCGGTGAATTGCTTTACGCATATTTATGGTGCGCCGCAATGTGCGGATTTTCAAAAGAAATATGGCGGTAATATGAGATACCATATGCCTGGCGCGATTTCAGCCCTCGCGCGCAGTTGGGCGGCCGAACAGGAGCGGCATCACGCGGTGCGTCGCAGCCGGGACATCGGCGGAACACCGATTTTCGATCCGCGCAGCGCGCCCTATCGGCGCGCGGATTCGGTCACCACATAGGTCGCGCCGCCGGCCGAGGACACCTCGAGCCTGGCGGTCCAGTCCTTGCCGGCGTCCATCTCGACACGGGACATCACGCTGGGCCCGCGCTGGAGCACGGTTGTGCCGCGATGGCGCGTTGTCGATGCGCCGCTGACGTCAAGCGCATAGCGCACGCGCATGGGCGTGTCCGCGCTGCCAATGACCAGCAGCAGGATCTTGCCCGCACTTCGGTGCACCTCCATGCGGACGGGCCTGGTCTCCCGGGCACCTGCCTCGCCGTCGGCGGCAAGCGCGCTCATATGGGCGGCATCCGCGATCAGCAGGCCGAGCAGGGCCGCACGGCGCCAGCCCCGCGCCATGTCACTGGCCGCCGCCCGGCGGCAGCACGACCACGCCGATCCCGCGAGGAATGTCCTTGCCGTCGAGGTGCTGCGGATCGGGGGGCGCGGTGTCGCGCGTGAAGATATCGATCCCGCCCGGATTCTGGTTGAGAAACGCCGTAAGCGTGTCGGGACCGATCTCGCGCGCGATCAGCTCGGGGGTCGGCTGTTGACCGCGCTGGCGGATGAGTTCCCAGGCGCGCGCGACCTCTGCGGTGAGATCGCGCTTGTCGGTCGACGCAAGCGCGGGCTCGCTCTCGACCGCAGCGGGGTCGGCCTCGAGATCCCCGGGAAGCTGCGAGACGCTGATCGCCGCCCTGCCATCGGGCGCGCCCAGATCGTCGACATGGACATCGACCGTCTTGGGGGCGGCGAGCTGATCGACCGCCAGTTCGGCGACATTGCGCGCGGGCGGCGGTTCGGACGCCAGCAGCAATAGGGCGAGTGTGAACGTCATCATGTCATCAGCGGCCTAGGTGCCGCTGCCCTGGGTGATCGCGATGCTGGCGCCGCCATTCTGGGTGATGCCCAATGTGAGGCCATTGCCGTTCTGCGTCAGCGTCGCGCTGTTGCTGTCGTTATTCTGGGTAAGGCTGAGGTTGTTGTCCATGCCATTCTGCGCCAGCAGCGCCTGATTGGCATCGCCCGCCTGGATCAGCTCGATGCGGTTGAGCCCCGCGGCATAGGCCGATTGCGCGATCTCGGCGCGATTATCGGTTCCGCTCTGGAGGATCTCCGCCGCATTGGCGCCGCCGGTCCCGGCATTCTGCTCAATGACGGTCGCGTTGCCCGCGCCGATGCTCGTCAGACCGAGCGCATTGGCGCCGGCGCCCGACTGGCGGACGACATGGCTCTGCGCGTCGCCCGCGAGCGCGATCGTCGCGCTGTTGGCGCTGCCGCTCTGGGTGACCGACAGCGTCCCGCCATTGCCGATCTGGTCGATATAAACGCTGCTGTTAAGCGCAGCGCTCTGATCGACAAGCACGCTTTGCGCATTGCCGCTGCTGTTAACGGTCGCGCTCGATTGGGCGAAGGCGATGCCCGGCAGGGCAAGAAGCGCAAGGGCGGACAGGACGCGCATGGCGGCACTCCTCGAATTCAAAAAAGGGCGGGCGGGGAGGCGAGCGACCCGCCTCCCCGCCCTAGGGCATTACTGGGTGACGGTGGCGGTGTTGCCGGTGCCCGTCTGATTGATCGTCGACGCATTAAAGCTGGTCGACTGCGTCACGTTGGCGGTGTTGTTGGTGCCATGCTGATTGATCAGCGACCAGTTGTCGTTGCCCGACTGCGTGACATAGGCGTCGTTGCCGCTGTCATACTGATTGACAAACGACGTGTTGTCGTCGCCGCCCTGACGGACCTCGGCATAGTTGCCCGAGCCGAACTGATCGACGTCCGACAGGTTGTCGTTGCCATCCTGCGAGACAAAGGCATTGTGCATCATGCCGCTCTGGTCGACGCGCGACACATTGTCGTCGCCGCTCTGATTGACGTCGGCGTCATGGTCCCTGCCGCTCTGGTTCACGTACGAGGCATTAGCGTTGCCGCCCTGCTCGACCTCGGCATACTGGTCCCTACCGCTCTGGGTCACGAACGAGTCGTTATCGTCTCCGCCTTGCCAGACCGAGGCTTGCTGACGCAGCCCATTTTGGCTGATCTGCGAGAAGTTGGCATCGCCGATCTGTTCGACATGCGCGATATCCTGCTCGTCCGCGGTGGAGAAGATGCCACCCGAGCGAACCTGGTTGACGGTCGAGACATTCTGATCGCCCGTCTGGCTAACCTGTACTTCCGAATTGTCGGTCGTTTCGGAGACTGTTGACGTGTTGTGAATGCCGGTTTGGGTGACGTCCACGTCCGAGCCAAATCCTATACGGGTTCCCAGGAGCCCCGGACCGCCGGACTGACCGACTGTCGAAAGGTTCCTGTCGCCGCTCTGCGCAACGTCGACAGTCGCGCCTGCTCCGACCTGCGTGACTACGGAATCGTTCTCGGTGCCATCCTGCGCCACTTCGACGCGCACGCCGGCACCGGCCTGCCCAACGTCTGAGACGTTGCGGGCACCGCTCTGCGTGACCGAGACGTCGCCATTGTCGGTGAGCTGGCCGACATTGGATTCGTTGTAGGACCCGTCCTGATCGACCGATACCTTGGAGTCGCCGGCGACCTCGACAACATCCGAACTGTTGTGGTTGCCGTCCTGGCTGACGGTGACCTTGGAATCCTCGGCCGCCTGCAACACGCCCGACTCGTTCCATTCGCTCGTTGCCAGCGTGCCGCCCTGCGTGACCTTCACCTTCGAGTCCTCAGACGTCTGGGCGACGATCGAGCCGTTGTTCGCGCCCGTCTGGCTGACGGTGACCTTCGAGTCACTGGCGAGCTGATCGACGATCGAGTTGTTGGACTGTCCGTTCTGCGTAACGAACACATCGCTGCCGCCAAGGGCGGTTTGCTCGACGGTCGACTCGTTGTCACTGCCCGTCTGGCTCACGTCGACCGCACCATGCGTGCCATTCTGCGTGACAAAGGAGCTATTGTCCTCGCCATTCTGGCTGACATCGGCATCGTTGCCGCTGCCCGACTGGCTGACGATGGACAAGCTGCCGTTGCCGGCGATGCCGGGGCCCGACTGCTGATAGACGGTCGCGGTGCTGTTGGCGCCGGTCTGGTTGATCAGCGAGGTATTGTCCTCGCCATACTGGGTCGACGACGCATTGGAACCGTCAGCGGCGGCGCTCTGCAAGATCGTGGAGAGATCGCCTTCGCCATTCTGGTCGATTGCGGCGGTGGCGCCATCGGCGTCTTGGTCGATCGTCGCCTGGTTCATGCGATTGGCGGCGCCCGGCGCGGGCCGGTTGGCGTTGAGCTGGACCACGGTTGCGGTCGAACCATTGCCCGACTGGTCGACATCGGACGCATTGCCCTCGCCGGTCTGGGTAACGCCCGTTGTCGATGCACCCGACTGAAGGATGTTCGAATCATTGGTCGGATCGTTGTCTGTCGGCGCGTCGACGCTGCTGTTCTGGCTGACCGTGGCAGTGGCGCCAACGCCGCCCGCCGACTGGGTGATCTTGGAAAGATTGTCCGCTCCGGCCTGGGTCACCGTGGCATCGTTGCTCTGGTCGCTCTGTATGATCGTCGAGTCCGAGCTTTGTGCGGCGCTCTGCGTAACCGTCGCGCTCTGGCCACTGCCCGATTGGGTGATGGCGCTGGTCGAATCGCTCGCCACCGCAGCGGTCGAAAGTGCGGCGGTCGAAACGGCCGCGAGAAGTAGCTTTTTCATTTTTCAAGCTCCGAAGACGGGTCCGGCCTCCGGGGAAGCCGGACCCGCAGGGAAATTACTGCGTGACCGTGGCGAAGCTGCCCGTGCCCGACTGGAGCACCGACGAGATGTTGCCGTTGCTCAGCTGGGTAACCGATGCCCAGTTGTCGGCGCCCGGCTGGGTGATGACCGAGCTGTTGAGCGTGCCAGCCTGCGTCGTGAGCGCGATGTTACTGCCGCCCGTCTGATTGATCAGGGCATCGTTGTCGGTGCCGGTCTGGTTGATGTCGGCATATTCGTCGAAGCCACCCTGGAACACCGTCGCGGTGTGCAGTGTGCCATCCTGATCGATGTAGGATTCGCCGCCGATGTTGATCTGCTCGACATAGGCCATCTGCGAGGTGCCCGCCTGGTTGATGGTCGACGCGTTGCCATAGCTCGTGTCGCCGCCAAACTGCGTGACGCCCTGCTTGACGGTGGCGCTGCTGTTCGAAGCCGACTGGTTCACCACCGAATACTGCCAGTCGTCCTTCTGCGTCACCGTCACCGTGCTCGCATTGCCCGACTGGGTGATGTTCGAGATGTTGTCGAGGATGGCGGTCTGCGCATTCTGGTCGACCGTGGCGGTGTTGCCGCTGCCCGACTGAAGGATCGTCGAGACATTGAGCGGCGCCTCGTTGCCCGGATACTGATCGCCATCGTCGGTCTGCGTGACGGTGGCGTTGTTGCCGCTGCCCAGCTGGTCGATCGTCGACGATGCGCCGTCAACGCCGAACTGCGTGGTGAGCGCGGTGTTGCCGTTGCCGCCCTGGTTGACGATGGCCTGCTGCGGCCCGACGCTCTGGAGGACGTCGGAATTGTTGCTGCTGCCGCCCTGCGCGACATTCGCCTGGCTGCCGGTGCCGCTCTGGCTCACATAGGAGTCATTGCTGCCACCCGACTGGCTGACGATCGCGGAATGGTCGGTGCCCGTCTGCTGGACATTGCTGTTGTTGAAGAACCCGGTCTGCGACACGTCGGCGATGTGGCTGCCGGTGCCGCCCTGATTGACCAGCGAGGTGTTCTCATAGGTCACGCCCGCGCCGCCGGGACCGCCCGTCGAATTCTCGAGCCCCTGAACCACGGTCGCCGAGTTGCCGTCCGAGGTCTGGATCACGTTCGAGGTCTGGCCGTCGTCGCGCTGCTTAACACTGGCGCCGTTGTTGCTGCCCGACTGCTGGACCGTCGAGTTGTTCTGCTCATAGGGCGGCGTATTGAACGAGCTCTGCAGATACTGGTCGACCGTCGCAGTGTTGCCGGTGCCCGACTGCTGGACGTTCGAGTTCTGGATCGGCGCGGTGCCCGTGCCGTCATCGCGCTGCGTCACGTTGGCGGTGTTGGTCCCGCCCGACTGGTTGACGATCGAGGCGGCGCCAGTCTGCGCGCCCGACTGGGTGACGGTCGCGTTCTGGCCCGACCCGCTCTGGGTCACCGTGCTCGTCGAGTTGTTGGCATGCGCCGCGGTGGTCAATGCCATCACCGACGCCGCCGTCAGAAGAAGCTTTTTCATCTTGTTCACTCCCTATCTGGGCATTCTGCCCGCGGCGCCGCCGATATGACGGCGCACGCCTTTCAAGCCGGAAGGGTGTGACTGCGGCAGGCCGGCCCCTGAGCAGCCCGCGGAGACGAAGGGAGTTGTGAGGAAGCATTCGCACCGCGCGACCCGACACCGAAACCGCGCATTGATTGCCTGCGCGCGCCCGTTGTGTCACAGTTGCGGCGTGAGTGCTTCACTCACAACCCGGCCGACGTTCCGCGAACGTCGTCCGCACCGGCCCGTCAGCGCCATGACGCCAATCTCGTCGCTGGCGGGCCACCCGATACAAACCGCCCCGTTTCGGAGGCAGCAAACTCAAAAGCTACTGGCCGGGATTGCGGTTCTCGCAATTCCACGAACTGCAATTTTGCATGGTCTCCTTGTACGCCTCGGACACCGCGCGGCGATCGACGATCGCGACCGGCCCCTCCCTTGGGGGCTGCAAGGGCGACCCGGGCTTTCCGGCCACTGCCGGCGGCTGGGCCGCAACCGCCCTGGCCGTGCCTTGCGGCCGTTTTGCCGGGACAGCACGCGCCGAATGCGGCATGGCCGCACTGGATTGCGGCGCGACCTTGGCTTGCCGGGCCGGCATGCCGGTCGCGGGAAGCGGCCGGGCCGCAAGCACTTCCGCGGCGGCGGGCGCATGGACGGCCTGTGCCGCGCCAACCGGCTGCATCGGCGCGATGAGCTGGGTCGAGCGCTGCGCCGCGCAGGCGCCGGTGAGCGGCGATCCGTCCGCACGCGGCGGCAATTTGCCCTCGCCCTCGTCAAGGCTATCGCGCTCCTCGACATAGGCGCGCAGCATCTGCGTCGAATATTCGTCGGTCGTCGCGAAACACCAGAGGTTCTGCGTCGCGCCTTCCATGATCAGCGCATAGACCGCCTTTTCGATCGCCTGCTGCATCGCGAGCTGATCGGGCTCGTTATAGGTGAAGCCCGCATCCATCTCGAGCAGGTCCTTGAACGAGACGTAGCGGAAGACATTGGCCGCGACCTGCATCGAGGCGATCGACTTGCGCACGCTGACCGAGCTCAGCACCTCGCCGGTCTTCACGCTCACCGCGCGGAGATAGAGCGTTACCGTGTCCTCGCGATATTGCGTGCCCCCGCCGATCCCGAGGAAACGCGCGCCCGATCCCCCCGTCTTGACGTTGGAATCGAAGCCGACGATCCCGCCCTCGAGCAGGATTCCCGCAAAGAGCAGCGGCGGCAGCGCTTGCGGATTGATGCGCTTTTCGCCGAGATAGCTCGCGCGCATTTCGCGGATCACCGCGCGTTCGCGCAGCACGTTGTCGAGCTTTTCGCGCTCGATCACCTGGAACCACTGGCGATTGCCCGCATCCTGCAACGCCTTGATCAGGATCGAGGTGGCGCCCTGCGTCACCGCGCGCGACAATGTCTGCACATTGTCGGTCGGCTTGAACTGGCCCGTCTGATCGGTAAAGCCATAGACCGCGACGGCCACCCGCTGATTGGTCGGCGGCAGCGCGAGCAACCGGTTCTGGATCGGCGACGGCTTGGTCATCTTCGCCGTATCCCAGACCTCGGGATTGTGGACGGCGCAGCCGGACAATGTGCCTGTCAGCAGCAGCATCGCTGCCGCGATTTTGAACGCTCTGCGGATCATGGCTTAGCCTGCTCCTCCCTGAAGCAGGGGGACGATAATCTCGGTCACCGACCCATCGGCATGGTTCGTGATCGTGAGCGTCACCGAGTCCGCGCCGCGAACAAACGCGATCTCCTGGTCGCCGAACTTGATCAGGCCGGCATCCTGCGCACCGTCGCCGAAGATCACATCGGTGATCTGCGAAGCGAGCGAGGACAGCAGGCGGCTTTGCAGCGTCCGCAGGAATTGCGACGCCGGATCGTTGCTCGTGACGCTCGCGGGATCCTTATATTTGTTGATCGCATTGGCAATGCCGAGCAGGTGCGCCGAGTTGAAGGGATTCCCTCCGAATGACGGATTGACCGGCTGATAGACCATATCTGAGGCCCGGGCTTGCGATGCTGCAAGAACGCCCAGGGCGGCGCACGACAGTGCCGCCCAACGAGATTTGAACACGCGAACTCTCCCCCACGAAAGGATTCGAAGAAGCCTGAGACGCGACCCCAGTCGGGCTTCTGGACGGCCCGATACCTCTTTTAACTTTCTATTAACACATAATCCATCGGCTTTTTTCTAATGTCAAATCATTCGATGTTAACCATAAAACCGGGCGCGCCACCGTCGGAAAATATTACCTGGAAGGGGCGCAGCCGATGTCGCCGGCGCCAGCGGCGCGCGAATCGAGTCGGATTCGGGCATGACGCGCTTTCGTTTCGCGCAACATGCGGGGACTATCGAGCCGATCTGTGTTGATTCAGCCTAGAGCTGGCGGAGCGCGCGCGCAGGGCGGACCGACATCAGCGGGATCGATCCGATCAGCCCAATGCCGAGCGTCAGCAGCGCGCCGCCCGCGAGCGTGCCGAGCACGGTACCCCAATCGGGGGCCCATCCGAAGTCGAAGACCCGCACGATCACATACCATGCGGCCGCACTGCCGAGCGCAAGCGCAACAAGCGCAAGAATCGCAGCGAGCAGTCCATATTCGAGCGTCTGCGTGCCAAGCACCTGGAGCCGCGTCGCGCCCAGCGTCTTGAGGATCACGCTGTCGTAGCTGCGCGCCTGACGCGACGCCGCGATCGCGCCGATCAGCACTGCGATTCCCGCGAAGATCGCGACCGAGGCCGCGATGAGGATGGCGCTCGACATCTGGTCGAGCAGGCCGCCGACCTGGCTGATCACGTCGCCCACCGCGATCACCGACACGCCCGGAAACGCGCCGAGCAATGCGCGCGTCACCGCAGCGTCGCGATCGGGCGGCATGGTGATCGTCGCCGCCAGGCTGTGCGGTGCACTGGCGAGCGCGTTAGGCGAGAAGACGAGGACATAGTTGAAGCCCATCGTGTCCCAGTTGACCTTGCGCAACGAGGCGATCCGCGCCTCGATCTCGCGGCCGAGCACGCTGACGGTCAATGTGTCGCCCACGCCGATGCCCAGCGTTGTCGCGGCTTGCGCGTCGAGCGAGATCAGCGGCGGGCCGCTATAGCTGGCGGGCCACCATCTGCCCGCGACGAGATCGCTGCCCTCGGGAAGCGCGGCGCTGTAGGTGACGCCCCGTTCGCCGCGCAGGAACCATGCGCCCTCGGGCAATTCCGTCAGATCGGCGACGCGCTGCCCGGCATAGGCGACGATCGTGCCGCGAAGCGCGGGAACGATGTTGATCTGCGGATCGTGCGCCGCGCCCGCGACGAGCGTGCGGAAGCGCGACTCCTCGGTGGCGGGGATGTCGAGGACGAACAGATTGGGTGCCTTTTTGGGGACGGTCCGGCTGATCTCCGCGTCGAGGCTGGTCTGGATGCCCGCAAGCGTCACGAACAGCGTCAGCGCGAGCCCGAGCGCGATCACGAGCGCGGAGGTCTGCGCGCCCGGCCGATAGAGGTTGGCGATGGCGAGCCGCCAGAGCGGCCGGCGCGGGCGCGGCACCCGCTTCGCCAGCCGGCTTATGCCCCAGCCAAGCAGGAGGAGGAGCAGAAGCACCGCGGCGGTCGCGCCGAGCACGGCGGCGGAGAAAACCGGCTCGCGCGCGGTGATGAGGGCGAGCCCGACCAGCGCCGCGCCCGCCAGCGTCACCAGTAGAGCGCTGCGGCGCTCGATGCGCCGGTCGGGATCGACATGCGCGCGAAAGATCGCCGCCGCGGGCTGTGTCCTTGCGCGCGCCAGCGGCGGCAGCGTGAAGATCAGCGCGATGAGCAGGCCATAGGCGGCGCTCGTCGCGAGCGGTAAGGGATGGAGCTGGAAACCCGGGCGGACGGGCAGCATGTCCCCCGCAAGCGCGACGATGGCGGGCGGCAGCAATGCTCCCACCACGAGCCCGCAGCCGATCGCGAATGCGGCGATAGCGCCGACTTGCAACAGATAGATCCGCGCAATGTCCCCCGAGCTCGCGCCGAGCACCTTGAGCGTCGCGATCCCCGGACGCTTGAGCGCGAGATAGGAGGACACCCCGTTGCTGACGCCGATCCCCGCGATCACCAGCGCGGTGAGCCCGATCAGCGACAGGAACTGCCCCATCCGTTCGAAGAAGCGGTTGGCGCCGGGCGCCGCGCGGTCGCGGTCCTTGAACTCCCAGCCCGCCGAGGCATGGCGCTTCTCGAGCCGTTCGCGCAGCGCCGCCGCGTCGGTGCCGGCCGCGAGGCGCAGGCGGTATTTGCTCTCGAACAGGCTGCCCGGCTGGATCAGCCCGGTGCGGCGCACGCCCTCGATAGAGACGAGCGCAACGGGGCCGAGCGTGAAACCCTCTCCTACGCGATCGGGCTCGTCGGCGATGACGTCCGCGATGATGAAATGGGCCTCGCCATAGCGCAGCCGATCCCCCGGCGCGACGGCGAGGCGGTCGGCCAGCGCTTCGCCGACCAGAATCCGGTCGGGCGCGAGCGGCGGGGCATAGGTCCCGTTGCGCAGCGCAAGCGTGCCGAACAGCGGATAGGCGTCGTCGACGCCCTTGAGTTCGGTGAGCACCGCCGCGGGGGCATCGTCCCCCGCCCCGCCCGTGCGCTGCGCCATGGCGCGCATGCGGATCGTCTCGCTCAGCATTCCCAGCTTGCGCAATTCGGCCTTTTCCCCGGCGCTCGCCTCGCGCTGGGTCATCGCGATCTCGATATCGCCGCCCAGAAGCGTCTGGCCGCGCGCGGCGAGCTCGTCGGTGATCGATGCGGTCAGGCTCGCGATTGCCGCGAGCGTCGCGACGCCCAGAAAGAGGCAGACGAAGAGCAGCCGCAGCCCGCGGAAGCCCGCATGGAGGTCGCGGCGCGCGATGCGCCAGCTCCCGCGCCAGCCGAGATCGTTCACGGGTGCCGCTCGGCGATGATGCGGCCATCGCGCATCTCGACGATGCGATCGCAATGCCCCGCCAGCGCGGGATCATGCGTGATGATCAGCAAGGTCGCGCCCGTTGCCTGGCGGCGCGCGAAGAGCAGGTCGATCACCGCCGCGCCCGTGGCGGCGTCGAGATTGCCCGTGGGCTCGTCGGCAAAGAGGATCGCGGGGCCGGGCGCCACCGCGCGCGCGATCGCCACGCGCTGCTGCTCGCCCCCCGAAAGCTGCGCGGGATAATGATGGAGCCGGTGGCCGAGCCCGACCGCGGCGAGTTCGTCGGCGGCGCGCGCAAAGGCGTCCCCCTCGCCTGCGAGCTCGAGCGGGACCGCCACGTTCTCCAGTGCGGTCATCGTCGGCAGCAGGTGGAAGGACTGGAGGACGATCCCGATCCGGCCGCGCCGTGCGCGCGCCAGCGCATCCTCGTCGAGCGCGCCGTGATCGACACCGCCGACGATGACGCTGCCGCTGCTCGCGCGCTCGAGCCCCGAGAGCACCGCCATCAACGAAGACTTTCCCGAACCCGAAGCGCCGAGGATCGCCAGGCTTTCGCCGGGCGCGATGTCCAGATCGATACCCTTCAGGATCTCGACCGGCGCCTCGCGGGTCCCCAGCGACAGGGTGACATTGCGCGCGCGGATCGCCATAGCGTCGAGATCAACGGGTGCGTGCATGAAGAGGGGATACTCCTTGGCGGGCGGATTCTGGCAATATGGAGCGGCTTTGCTGATTGTCCAGCTGGCGACGGGCTGTTCGCCGGCGGAACAGGAAGCCGATGCGCCCTCGAACGTCACCAGTACGCAGGCTCCCGCCGCGCCCGCTGCCCCCGCCGCGGACGCGCGGCTCGTCGTCGCCTTCGGGGACAGTCTCTTTGCCGGCTACGGCCTCGCACAGGATCAAGGCTTTGCCCCCGCGCTCGAACGGCGCCTCTCCTCGCGCGGCGTCAAGGCGCGCGTGTTCAACGCCGGCGTCTCGGGCGATACGAGCGCCGCGGGCCTGCAACGCCTCGCCTTCACGCTCGACGGGCTCGACCGCAAGCCCGATCTCGTCATCGTGGGGCTCGGTGCGAACGACATGCTGCGCGGCCTCAGCCCCGAGGTGACGCGCGACAATCTCGACGCGATCCTGAGCGAGCTGAAAAGACGCGGCATTCCGGCGATGCTGACCGGCATGCTGGCCGCCCCCAATATGGGACCTGATTATGCCAGGGCCTTCAACCCGATCTATCCCGAGCTCGCGAAGAAGTACGGCGTAGAGATCTATCCTTTCTTCCTTGACGGCGTGATCGGCAACCGCGCGCTGCTGCTCCCCGACGGCATGCACCCCAATCCCGATGGCGTGGACATCGTCGTCGACCGGATCGCGCCGCTCGTGGCAACGAACCTCGCTCAACCGACCGCGGGGGCCCGCTGATCCCGGACATGGCCGGGATCGTCCTGCAGATTCGGCCGCAATAGAGCCAGCCGCCACGCTCGCGTGCGCGGCGCGAGGCTTGCGTAATAACCGCCACCCGTTTCGCTTTGCATTCCACTTCGGTACCGTTTTCCATGCAATTCGGAGCGACCCGGACGCGCTTGCGCGTTGCGCGGCAAAGGCCGGTAAGGGGGTTTGATGCCCGAGCAGGTCCAATGAACCCAGCGGCGCCGCCCGTGCCGGCGCGACGGCTCTGCATTGGCGTCACCGGCCATCGCGCGACGCATCCGCGGGTTGCCGCCAACCATGCCCGGATAGAAGCGTGTTTCGGCGCCATCCTCGATTGCATCGACCGCGGCGTTTCGCTCGCCCCGGCGATACCCAACGCCCCGCCCACAGCTCAGACGCGGCTGCATTGCCTGCTCGCCGACGGCGCCGACCAGATTGCGGCGCGGCTTGCGCGCGATCGCGGCTGGGAGCTGTCGTGCCCGCTGCCCTTTGGCCGGCAGCTCAACACGGCGATCAATACGGCGCCGGGGACGGCGGTCGATGCGCGGGCGCTGCTGGCGGGGAAACCCGTCGCCGACGCCCCGACCGCCGCGCGTGCCGCGACGCTCGAGGCGTTCTATCGTGACGCGCGGCTGTTCGAACTGGCCGACCGCGACGCGCGGATCGCCGCGCTGTTCCTGGCACGCTGGACCGAGTCCGACGCCGCCGAGTCCGCGCGGCTGTTCGGCGCCGAAGCCTCGCAGCGCATCGCACTCGCAGGAATTGCGCTGGTCGAGCAATCCGACATCGTCATCGCGCTGTGGGACGGCGTCACCACCGCGCATGTCGGGGGTACGGGCCACACCATGGCGGCTGCGCTCGACCGCGGCTCGGCGGTGATCTGGATCGATCCCGCGGAGCCCGAAGCTTGGCGAATCCTGCATGCACCCGAATCGCTCGCAACGCTGACCGACGGCGAAGAAAGCGCAGGCCGTGACGCCGCGCTGCTTGCGCTGGTGCGCACCGCGCTCGACCCCGATGGCGAAGCGCCACAGCCCCGCGTAGCAGGCGACCTCGGGCTCGCCACGCTGACGCAGGAACGCTGGCACGGCCGCAGCAATCCGCTCGCGCATGGCTATCGCCGCGTCGAGGCGCTGTTTGGCGGCGATCAGGGTCTGTCGCCCTTCCGCTCGATCGTCCAGCACTACGAGCCCCCCGAACAGGTCGGCAGCGGCAGCGGCGCGATGCTTCTGGCCGAGGTCCGCGCGCTGCCCCAGGGCGACCCGAATCTGCCCGGCGCGATCGAACGCGCGGTGCTGCGCCGTTTCGCCTGGGCCGACGGGATCTCCGCGCGATTGTCGGATGCCTATCGCGGCGGGATGATGGCCAGCTTCCTGCTGTCGAGCCTCGCCGTCGTGGGCGGCATCATCTATCTGCCGTTCTTCAGCACCGAAGGGAAATGGCCGTTCGCGCTGCTGGAACTGCTGCTTGTCGCGGGCATCCTGGTCATCACCTTCACCGGACAGCGCCAACGCTGGCATGGGAGATGGTTCGAGACGCGGCGCGTTGCCGAGTATCTGCGGCACAGCCCGTTGCTGATCCTGCTTGGCGTGACCCGTCCGCCCGGACGCTGGCCGCGCGGCACGACAACGTCATGGCCCGAATGGTATGCCCGCCAGGCCATCCGCGAAATCGGCCTGCCGCGGGTGACGATAAGCTCCGCCTATCTGCGTCAGGCGCTGGAAGGCCCGCTGGCCGAACATGTCACGTCGCAGCGCGACTATCATTTCGCCAAGGCGCACCGGCTGAAGCGCGTCCATCATCGCCTTGACCTGCTATCGGGCGTGCTCTTCCTGTTCGCGGTGATCTCGGTCGTCGCCTATCTCGCGCTCAAGCTGGCGACTTCGCTGGGCTATTTCGATGCCGAGCTGCTGGTCCATGCCTCCAAATATTTCACGCTGTTCGGGGTGATCTTTCCGTCCTTCGCCAGCGCGATCGCGGGCATCCGCTTCTTCGGCGATTTCGAGCGGTTCGCCGCGATTTCGGAAGTCGCCGCCGAGAAGCTCGATGCGGTGCATCGACGGATCGAACTGTTGCGCGCAGCGCCCGACAGCGCGCTCGATTACGCGTCGGTCGCCGAGCTGGCCCACGCGACCGACGCGATCGTGGTCGCCGAAATCGAGAGTTGGCAATCGGTGTTCGGAGGAAAGCAGATTTCGATCCCTGCCTGAAACGGAGAATGGACGATGGAACCGCACCAAGCGTCGCACGCCAAGGTTCCGGCATCGGTCTGGCTGATGCTGCTGTTCGTGGTCGCCGCCATATTCTATGCCGGCATCAAGACCGGCGGCTTCAATCTTCCGCTCGAACGGCTGCCCTGGTCGATCCTCGTGCCGATCATGGCGCTGTTCTGCTTCCTCCATTCGACCGTGATGCTGGGCTGGCGGCGTGCGCTCGTCCTGCTGGGGCTGTGCGTCATCATTTCGTTCTGCTTCGAATATGTCGGCCAGAGCACGGGCACGATTTTCGGCCCCTATCGCTATACCGACCTGCTGGGTGCCAAGCTGTTCGGGCGGATCCCGGTGCTGATCCCGTTCGCCTGGTACATGATGTTCTACCCGAGCTATGTCGTCACCAACCTGCTCGCCGAAAGCAGTCCGGTCGCGGTCAGGACGGGGGTCGCCTGGATCGCATGGATGTCGGCGCTAAGCGCGCTGGTGATGACCGCCTGGGACCTGACGATGGACCCGATCATGAGCTTCCATCCGTGCGAGACCGGAAGCGCGGCGTGTCTGCCCATGCTGCTCGACGAAACCAATGTCGGCCACCCCGCCTGGATCTGGGCGGACGGCGGCGAGCATTTCGGCGTACCGCTGCTCAATTATCGCGGCTGGATCTTGACCACGTTCGTGGTGTTCCTGCTGTTTCGCTGGTCCGAGACACGCCTCCCCCATCACCCTTGGCGCGGCGCGCGCTCGCGGATGATGGCATGGCTGCCCGTCGCCGCCTATGGCACGATGGCGATCATCGATGCGTGGCTGGGTTATCCCGAGATCGACGACATCCACCTGATCTCGCCCTTTGCGATGGGGATCCCGTTCCTCTTCGCCAGCTTCCAGCTGTTCGCCAACCGCACCGACCTGCCGCTGTGGCCACACCATGACCATCATTCCCCGCCCCCCATCCACAGATCCTCCAGGCGAAAGGCAGTGCGATGAGCGCGCAGCGCGTAGCAATACTGGGCGGCGGTCTGGCCGGCCTCGTCACCGCGCTCAACCTGACCGAGCCCGAACAGCAGGGACGCTACGACGTCACGGTCTATCAGCTCGGCTGGCGGCTCGGCGGCAAATGCGCGACGGGGCGCAATGCCGCGGTTCACGACCGCGTCCAGGAACACGGCCTGCACGTGTTCATGGGACAGTATGAGAACGCCTTCCACATGGTGCAGGCGCTCTACCGCGAGGCGGCGCATCCGCCCTTTGCCGACTGGCGCGCAGGCTTCACGCAGCAGGCATCGATGACGCTGATGGAGCAGGTGGACGGCCAATGGCTACCATGGGTGATCAATGCCACGGTGTTCCCGGGGACGCCGGGGATCGATCCGCCGCCCGACCTCTGGCAACGGCTCGTGCAGATCCTCGAATGGATCGAGCATCACGCGCTGCACACGCATGGCGCGGCATTTGCCGGGGAACGCGCCGCTCCGCGCCATTGGTGGCAAAGGCTGATCGCCCGCATTTTGGGAGAGGTCGAGCAGGTAACGGCCACGCTGGGGCGCGATCTGCTTGGCGCGGCAATCGCGATGTTCAAGGCGCTCGATCCCGACAGCGCCAACCACCGGCCGCATCACCACGCGGCCCTGGCGGGTGCGCTCGACGATGTCCGCCGCTGGCTGGACCGATGCGTCGCCGACAGGCTGGCGCAGGACACCGAACTCCGCCGCTTCTGGATCCTCGCGGAGCTTGCGCTGTCGAGCCTGATCGGCGGTTTGCGCGACGGCCTCCTGCTCGATCCCGCCGCCAATCTCGAGCGCGTCAATGCGCTCGACTACAAGGCATGGCTGAGGAGCCACGGCGCGGGCGAGATCGCGGTCGAATCGGCGCTGGTGCGCTCGCTCTACGACCTCATATTCGCCTACCCCGATGGCGACTGGCAGGGCGACGGCAATGTCGAGGCGGGCACGATGTTCCTTTCGTTGATGAACACCGCCTGCTACCAGGGCTCGCTGATCTGGAAGTTCAATACCGCGACCGGCGACCTGATCATGGCGCCGCTCTATGAGGTGCTCCACGCGCGCGGGGTGCGCTTCGAGTTCTTCGCGCGCGTGGACGAACTTGTACCGGCGGAGGATGGCACGGCCATCGCCGAGGTGAAGATCGGAAGGCAGGTGGCGCTGATCGGGCCCGAATACGCACCCTTGCGGACGCTGCCTTCGGGCCAGCGCGTATGGCCAGACCAGCCGCTCTACGATCAGATCGTCGAGGGTGCGGTGCTTGAAGCGGCGGGCGTCGATCTCGAATCGCGCTGGACGCCGTGGCTGGACAGCGGCGCACCGCTGACGCTTGTCGCAGGGCAGGACTATGACCTGCTCGTTCTCGCCATCCCGCCCGCCGCACATCCGACGATCTGTGCGCAGCTGATCGCGCAGAAAGCGAAATGGCAAGCGATGGTCGACGCCATCCAGACCACCGCGACGCAGAGCCTGCAGACATGGATGACCGCCGACGAGACGACGCTCGGCTGGTCGTACCCCGCGATGGTGGGTGCCTATGACCGCAGCAATCTCGACAGCTGGGCGGACATTTCGGATGTGCTCAGGACCGAACGCTGGCCCGTGTCGAGCGGGGTGGTGTCCGAGCAGATCGCGTGCGGCCCGCTCCCCTGCCCGCGCTTTCCGCCACCGGCGAGCGAGGGCGACTATCCCGCGCAGGTCCAGACCATCGTCGATGCCAATGCGCGCGGCTTTCTCGACGCCGATGCGAGCGTGTTCTGGAAGGACCGCTTCGGCAAGGGCGGGCCGCGTGAGGGCACGCTCGCCAGCAGCTACAGCCGCGCCAATATCGATCCGAGCGAGCGCTATACGCTCAGCGTGACCGGATCGTCCCGGCTTCGGATGCGGACCAGCGATTCCACCTATCCCAACCTCTACCTGGCGGGAGACTGGATTCAGAACGGCCAGAACCTGGGTTCGTTCGAGGCGACGACGGTGTCGGGCATGCTCGCCTCGCACGCGATTTCCGGGCTGCCCGAGGAGATCCGGCGCGTCGATGTGCACGCGCTCGACGGTCTCGTTGCCCCTCCCGGCACCGGCGGAGCGCCGCCGCGCTACGTCGAGCACGGCGGACTGATGACCTTCCCCGGACCGGTCAGCCTCAAGGGCACGCGGATGTGGGCCTTTCTGGTCGAGGCCGATGCCAACAGGCTCACCGCCTTCTGCCGCAAGCTGTTCGATGCCCCCAGCAACGGCGCGGTGCAGGTACGGCCGCTCGCGCCCGTGATGATGGTATCGGTGGTCGATATCGGCCACGGCGTATTCATTGATGTCCCCGAAATGGGCTGGTCACCCGAGCGCGAGCTGACCTTCTGGATCCCCGCAGTGCGCGTGCAGGAGGAAGGCGGGCGGACGATCGCGACGCATTTCGATTTCGTGATGCCCTATCTTATCCTCGACAATCCGGTGGCGATCGCCTCGGGCCGCGAGATCTTCGGCTATATGAAGCAGCGCGGCTGGATCGCGGTGCCAGGCGATCCCGATCAGCCGGCGGGGACGCTGAGCGTCGACCTGTTCGCCACAAAGACCTTCGGCCCGGATCAAGAGGAGAAGCGCCACCGCTTGCTCACGCTGTCGCCAGCGGGCCAGCGGGCCAGCGCAACGATGGAGAATATCGGTTCCTTCACCGACGCGGCGCGCGCATTGCACGCGCATATCGCGCCCGCGATCGATCAATGGCACCCGGGTCTGGGGTTCACGATCGACAGTATCGGAGACCTGCTCGCGGAACGCGTCCCCCAGCTATTCCTCAAGCAGTTCCGCGACGTCGCCGACGGCCGCAACGCCTGCTATCAGGCGATCACCGAGGCGATGGGCCAGGTGACGCGCTTTGACGCCGCGCCGCATCTTGTCGACTTCGACATGGTACTCGAAGCGCTCGACAGCTCGCCGATCGCGAGCGATTTCGGGATTGTGCCGCAGCAGCGCGTGACCGCGGTCGAAATCACCTACGACATGGTGATCCATCCCGGCCGGATATTGTGGCAGGCATAGCCAAGCCACGCGTGGCCGCGGGCAAACTCCGATTGTTGCGGCGCGGCATTTGGGGCATAAGAAACGCCACGCGGCGGGCGGGACCAGCGCCCGGTGCGGCTCTTATCTCGACGTCGGGCATGGGCTTGCACCATGGCTGGTTGGCCTGCGATCGCCGGAACCCCTTGCCCGCGTGAGGAGAGCCGCTTGCCCGACATCTTCCTCTCCTACAATCGGGAAGACCAGACGGTCGCGCGCCTTTTCGCCGAGGCGCTCGAGGCCGAGGGACATTCGGTGTGGTGGGATGTCACGCTGCGATCGGGCCAGTCCTATGACGAGGTGACCGAGGCGGCGCTGCGCGGCGCGAGTGCGGTCGTAGTGCTGTGGTCGCCGCGTTCGGTGACGTCACGTTGGGTGCGTGCCGAGGCGACGCTCGCCGATCGCAACCGCACGCTGGTCCCGGTGATGATCGAACCCTGCGAACGGCCGATCATGTTCGAGCTGACGCAGACCGCCGAACTCGGTCATTGGCGTGGGGACCGAAGCGATTCGGCATGGCAGGCCTTTGCGCGCGATGTCCGCGATTTCGTCAGCCGCGGCGGCGCCGGTGTCGAGATCCAGCAGCCCCCCGCGGCACAGCAACCCGCCACGCCCGTTCCGGACCGGCACGGCGAGGCACCGAGCCTGGCGGTTCTGCCCTTCACCAATCGCTCGGGGCTGGCCGAAGACGATGTTTTCGCGATCGGCATGGTCGAGGACGTGATCGACGCGCTGTCGCAGGGGGTCAATCTGCGCGTCATCGCGAGCTCGGCCACCGCGCGCTACCGCAACGGCGGGGTGCCCGATCTCGACGTCATGGCCAGGCAGCTTGGCGTGCGCTACGTCATGGAGGGCAATGTCCGCCGCGTCGGCAGCGATCTGCGTGTCACCGCGCAACTGGTCGAGGCCGCGGGCGGCGCGATCCTGTGGACACAGAAGTTCGAGCGCCCCCTGTCCGAGCTCGCCGCGCTGCAGGAGGAGCTCGTCCTCGACGTGGCAGCGCATCTCGATTCGCAGGTCCACCGCGTCGAGATGGAACGCGCGCTCAGGAAGCCCAGCGACCTCACCGCGTGGGAGTGCGTGACGCGCGCGATCGCCTCCTATCGCCAGATCAGCCCGCAATCGGTGGTCCATGCGTTGCATGAGGCCAAGCGCGCGGTCGAGCTGTCACCCGATTATGCGCTGGCGCATGCGATGCTCGCGGATGCGCAGGCCACGGTTTACATGTGGACCTCCCCCGACGACGCTGCGGCGATCAGCGCGATCACCGGGCATATCGACCGCGCGCTCGCGCTCGAGCCCGACAGTGCGATGGTGCTCGCCCATGTCGCAGAGGCCTTCAACTATATCGGTCGCCCGCAGGAGGCGATCGGCCCCGCCGAACGCGCGATCCAGCTCAGCCCCAATTTCGGGCTCGCGCACTATAGCTGCGCGGTCGCGTGCCTGCTGCTCGATCGCACCGACGAGGCGCTGGCGCATCTCGATGCCGAGCTGAAGGCCGCGCCGGGCTCGCACACGCTGTTCGCGTCGCACATCTGGCGCGGATCGGCATATATCCGCAAGCGCGACTGGGGGGCGGCGTCGCTCGCCTATGCGCACGCGACACGACTCAACCCGGGCGCGACCAGCGGCTATCTGGGACAGGCCATTGCCGCGTCGCTGATGGAACGCTCCGATGAAGCGCGCGCAGCGATGCAGAAGGTGCGGCAACTCGAGCCGGCAATACCGCTGGCGGCCTGGGAGCGGATCATGCGGCGCGGCCTCGCCAACAATGCGGTGGCCCGTGAGGTCATCGAACACATGCGCGTCATGTGGGAACAGACCGACGACGCCGTTGCGCAGCTGCAGCACTGAACCGGGCGGTCAGGGGCGGCGCAGCAGCGCCACCGTGCCGTGGCCGCCATCGGCGCACACGCTGACGATCGCGAACGATCCCGATGGAGCGGCCCACAATTCCTTGACCGCCTGGCTGAGATCGCGCGCGCCGGTCGCCGCAAAGGGATGCCCGATCGCGACCGATCCGCCATTGGGATTGACCCGATCCCACGGGAACGCGCCGAAATCGAAATCCACGCCTGCGCGATCGCGCGTCCAGCCGGGCTTCTCCAGCGCCGCGACATTGGCAAGCACCTGCGCCGCAAAGGCTTCGTGGATTTCCCACAGCGCAATGTCGGCATATTTAAGCCCATGGCGTGCGAGCAGCCGCGGTATCGCGAAGCTCGGCGCCATCAGCAGGCCGTCAACGGCGTGATCGACCGCGGCGACTTCGTGATCGACCAGTTCGGCGTAAGGCGTGTCGCCGGGCAGCTTCGCGATCCCGGCCTCGGTCGCGACCCAGCAGGCGGCCGCACCATCGGTGATCGGCGAGCTGTTGCCCGCGGTGAGCGAGCCCTTGCCCGACTTGTCGAAGGCAGGGGCGAGCGCCGCGAGCTTTTCGGCAGACGTGTCGGCGCGCGGATTGGCGTCGCGCGCGAGCTCGGGAAGCGCGATCACGAGATCGTCGAAGAAGCCGTTCTCCCATCCCGCGACCGCGCGCTGGTGGCTCTTGAGCGCCCAGTCGTCCTGCGCCGCCCGGCCGATGCTCCAGGCCTGCGCGGTCTCCTCCATATGGTCGCCCATCGTCCGGCCGGTGATCCGGTTGGCCCAGCCCTTGAGGGGCAGGACGAGATCGTCGGGCGTCAGCGCCTGCAGCGCGGCCAGCGCTGCTGGCGGATTCTCGCGGAACAGCTTCACGATCCGCTTGGATGCGTCGAGCTTGAGCCCGATCGGCGGATTGCTCATCACCTCCGCACCGCCGACAAGCGCCAGATCTGCGCTGCCGCCGAGCATACCCGCCGCCGCAAAGGCGGCCACCATGCTGGTCGAACAGGCAAGCACCGCCGAAAAGGCGGGCACGGTCGGATCGAGCCCCGCATCGAGCCAGATCTCGCGCCCGATATTGCTCCAGCCGAGGCTCGGGATCACCGTTCCCCAGACGAACAGGTCGGGGCGTGCGCGTTCCGCCATTGCCCTGGCGAGCGGAACCGACAGGCTGGTCGCATCATGATCGGCGAGCGCGCCGCCGCCGCGCCCGAAGGGCGTGCGCAAGCCGGAAGCGATGAAGGTCTTTTGGGCGAAACGCTGCATGGGTGCCTCTCCAAAGAGCTGACGTCATTCCTGACCGGTGCAACCGTGCCCGACTGCTGCCGATTCGTCGATGGCGGAGCGAAACACGTTCCCGAGGCGCGGGATCGCCGTGACCGGATGCTAACAGGCTACCGCCGCCGGAATCGCAAAGCGGACTTGCGCGCCGCCATCGGGATGGTTGGACGCCACGATCGTGCCTCCATGCGCCGCGATGATCGACTGGCAAATGGCAAGGCCGATACCCATACCGCCTTCCTTGGTCGTGAAGAAGCCATCGAAGATGCGCTCAAGGTCCGTGGCGGGGATGCCCGGGCCGCTGTCGTGTATCGAGAAGACGACCTGTCCCTCACGGTCCAGGCTTGTGCCGAGTTCGATGCGGCGGTCGTCTCCGCCACGCTGTTCGATGGCCTGGACACTGTTGAGCAGCAGGTTGACGATCACCTGCTGCAGCTGGACCCGGTCGCCGATGACGATCGGAAGCGGGCAGTCAAAGTTCGCCGAGACCTCGATCGATTGCGATTCGATCTCGTGCCGCATGAAGAGCAACGCCTCGCGGGCGATCTCGTTCAGGTCGAGCGGCGCCCGTTCGGGCCGGTGCTTCGCCGCCATGCCGCGGATACGCTGGACGATCTCGTTCGCGCGGCGCGCGCTCGCGACGATACGTGATGTGAGCTGTTCGACCTTGGCGATATTGGGGTCAGCGCGCGCAAGCCAGCGAAGGCTCGTCTCGGCGTTGGTCACGATGGCAGCCAGTGGCTGATTGACCTCGTGCGCGATCGACGTCGTCAGCTCGCCCAGCGTGAAGACGCGCGCCGCGTGCGCGAAATCCGCCTGGAGCTGCCTGAGCTGGGCCTCGGTGCGAAGGCGGTCGCTTACATCCTCGATGCAGAGGAGCGTCACATCGAGCTGCTCGGGGGGCGTCGGGTAGGTCACGGACAGCTGGACGTCGAGCAATCGGCCATCGAAAGTTCGTACCTTCGTCAGTTCGCCGTAATTTCGTTGCCCGTTGAAGCGAGCCACCATCACGCGCCTCAGGGTCTCCTTGGCTTCGGCGAACAGATAACGGACGGGCCTGATGAAGTCCGCAGGGCCGTTGCCTCCGAAAAGCAGGATCGCGTTGAGATTGATTTCGGTCACGCGCACGGTATCGCAAGCCAGTTCGACGAGTTCGGGATGGCTGGCAATATAGAGGTCGAGGTCGGTCACACCCCCGGCCCTGATCTCGGCGAAGATCGGCTCCATGCCGGACGCATCGACCTGCCAGAGCGCGACCGGCATTGCGTGGATGAGCTTGCGATAGCGCTCCTCGCTCGCGCGCACATACCAGAATGAGCGGTCATCATCGGGACCGCCCCTCACCGCCACGAAAATGATGTCCGAAAGACCGCGATCGGCGCGACGCCAAACCGTGACGACGGGATCGCGGAGGATTCCGTCGGAGGCGATCTCGCGCGTCCAGGGCCCGGCGGCCGTGCAATCGGTTGCGGCATCGACCAGCAGCTCGGCAAGGATCGAACGGCTCTCCACAGGCCAGAAGGCGGCAACGGACTGGCCGATCATCTCCTCGCGCGTGGCATCCCCCCCCACCACGCGCACCGTACGATCGTTGACATCGACGATCCGCGTAGCCTTCAGCAGTTCATCGGCCCATTGGGGTTGGCGCATCCGTCGCTCACCGAGCCCGCGTCGCCGGAGCACCGCGATCGACTCGAGCAGCGGTCGCGCCTCGTGGGTGTCGAGCTCCCAGCATGCCGCCATGAAATGATTGAAACTAGCGTCGGGGGACGTGGCATGCCAGATATCGGTCCGCGCCCAGCGTCCATATTCGACGATGTCACGGCGAGTTCCATCGGGATTGCACCGCACGGTTTGCCGGATCGCGGCAGTGATGTGCGTGCCCGCCGCCGTTCGCCGTTGCACGGTACCTTCCCACTTTCCCTCCTGGAGGAGCAGCCGCCAGTGCTCGGCGTCATCGGCTGCGTTCGTCGACAGGAAGCCGGGGTCGCCACCGGTGACCGCAAGGGCCGGCCAGCCGTACAGGGTTTCGGAAGCGGGGTTCCAGTAGCGGATGATTCCAGCGACATCGAAGACGATCACGCTTTCAGAGGCGAGGTCGGCAATGCCCATGTCGCCGGGCGATGCCGGCATCGCCTCTGGAGGGATGGAGGAGTAGGATGTCCTGGTCGTATCCGCCACCGGAAACTCACTCCCTGCGAGGTTCGCCGCCGGACTATCCGTCGCGGCCGAGCGCGGCGTTCAAATGGGAGAGAAGTATGTCATCGGCGACAGGCTTTGTCAGCCACGCAAGCACGCCTCCTTCGAGCGCACGCGCCCGGGCGCGCTCGTCGACCACCGAGGTGAGGATGATAACCGGCATCGACGACCCAAGCGCGTTGAGCCGATCGCACAGTTCGAGCCCGTTCAGCCCGGGCATGCGAATATCGGTTATCAGGCAATCGAAGCGCCCGGGTACGTAATCCGCGAGGAAGTTCGTCGCGCGATCGAACAGGCGGCACCGCAGACCCAGCACCTGCAAAAGATCGGCCAGGGATTCGCGGACGGCTTCGTCATCGTCCACGATCGCCACAACTGGAGTCCTGGGCAAGCGCATGGCCCTTCATCAACGCGACCGGATCGGCCACTAACCCATTGTTGCTCAACACAGGATCACCTGAAACCATACCATGGTCTAGGTCGCTGGCTTCTCGCGCAGCTCGGCGGGGAGCAGCTCCCACGCCCGGATGAGTTCGCCGATCGATGCGGCCTGCATCTTCTTCATGACGTTGCTGCGATGAAGCTTGACGGTGATCTCGCTGATGCACAGGTCGAACGCGATCTGCTTGTTGAGCCGGCCGCGCGCCACCTCGCGAAACACCTGGCTTTCGCGCGGTGTCAGCGTGGCGAAGCGCTCGGCATGTTGCCTGACGATCTGGTCATGCGCGCGCCGCACGACGTCGCGTTCGATGCCCGCCGTCACAGCGTCGAGCAGCGTCTGATCCCGGAACGGCTTGGTCAGGAAATCGATGGCGCCCGCCTTCATGGCCTGGACCGACATCGGAATGTCGCCATGGCCGGTGAGGAAGACGATCGGCTTGGTGTTGCCCGATGAGGCGAGCTGCTGCTGAAGGTCGAGCCCGCTCGAACCTGGCATGCGGACGTCGACGACCATGCAGCCCGCGCGTTCGGGCAGATCGGCTTCCAGAACCTCTCGCGGCGAGCCGAAACAGGTCGCATCGATGTCGACCGAGTGCATGAGCTCCCGGATTGCGGTGCGGACTTCGGCATCGTCATCGACGATGAGCACCAGCGGGCGTTCGGCTTCTGCACATGCGGGGGTCATGAAGCTATCCTCTTATCCGGCGCCAACGCCCGACGTCCGCGGTCGGCGAATACGGGCGCTGATCCGATCGTCGAACCAGTCCCTGACATTGTTCGAAAAGTCGACGGGTGCCTTGCGCTCGACGACATTGGCGACATCGGCCAGCGACTGGCTGGCGAGGCTGTCGCGCATCGCCTTTTCGGCGTTGAGCATCACGGCGTGGATCCCGCAGACGCCCTTTGTCGCCCAGGTCGGCGGCACGTCGCCGAATACCGCACAGCGGCCGCGAATCTCCTGACAGTCGAACAAGGGCTTGTGGCCATCGATCGCATCCACGATCTCAAGGAAGCTGATATGCTCAGGCGGCCGGGCGAGGCGATAGCCACCCCGCACCCCCTCCGAGGAATCAACGATGCCGGCCTTTTCGAGCCTGGCGAAGATCTTCGCAACCAAGCTTGGCGACACGCCCTGAAACTCTGCGAGATCGCGGCTGCTGGCGGGCCTGTCGCTCGCGCCGACCAGGAAGAGCAGGCAATGGATCCCATATTCCACGCTGACAGTAAGGTGCGCCATAACGCGGACTATATCAGTCCGTGTTTATCATGACAATCGCGAAGGCCGATCATGCCCGCCGGATCGGGCTCATGTCGAACGGAAGCCGATCCTGCGATGCGTATTGTCACAGAAAGGCTTGTTCGCACTGCCGCCGCAGCGGCAAAGCCGTGCGGTCTGAAGGCGGGCGATCGTTCGCCCGGTTCCGCTCAAGATCTCGAGATTGCCGCGGACGCGCAGCGGTCCGTCGAGCTCAGGCGTGATAGCGAGCGGGCCATCGCGTGCGACGAGCGCCTGGCTTTCGCGGCTTTCAGGTTCGCCCGTGGCAATGAAGCCGACATATTTGTGCGACTTGTCACAAAATGGCTTGTTCTTCGATGCCCCGCAGCGGCAGAGCGTCGCCCTGAACCCCGCGGCCGCCCCGTCGATCGACAGGTCGGCGCGCACCGCATAGGGACCATTCTCGCGAAGCGTCAGCAGGTTGGCGCGCGGGGGCTGCTCGTTGTGCCCGTCCCTGCGCGCATAGGTAAGCGCGCCCGACGGACATTGCCGCACGACCGCGCTTGAGTCTTCGGCAGAGCCTGCATCGGGAAATATCCATGACCCCTGGACGTCCGAGAGGAACACGCCGGGCATCTGCGTCACGCAGACGCGCGCATGGATGCAGCGCTTTCCCTGGAACATGACGGTGATTTCTTCGCCTTCGGCCGTTTCAATCCCGTCGACCACTTGCGTCTTTGCGGAAACCGGAGCGGTAGCGGGTTGCGACGGCTCTACCTTGGGTTCGAGCCTGGGCTCGGGCGCGTCGCGGAGCCTCGCGCTCACCGATCCCAATATCCTCGCGGCGCGGGCGCAACGCGGGTCGTCCGGATCGAGCATCGCTGCGACGCCGGCAAGTTGCCCGATCCGCTCGACATAGAAGCGCCGTGCGCTCGTCCCGGGGGGAAGCGAAGCGGCATCGCGGAGCGCGGTGAAAGAGACGCCGGCGTTGCAGCCAGGGTTGGACGGCCCGGCAGGCAGGCGGGCGGCCCGCTCGGCGAGCGGCATGAGTACGTGCATCAGGCTGATCGCGCCGCCGATATAGAGCGCCTTGTCGGCATTCGACGTCGGGATCGCATAGGCGGCGGCGAGCAGCCGGAGCGCCAGCGCATAGACCGCATTCGCAAGATCCACGGTCGCCACCGCGTCGGCATCCTCGAGCCACACGCGCCCCTCGGGCCGCGGCGGCTTGCGCAGGACCGGATTGTGCGCGGCGGGATGGGCGGGAACGAAGTCGGGATCATCGGCCTTGAGCGCGCGGTATTCCTCGCGGATCGTCACGAATCGCTGGAAATGCGAATTCTCGCGGTGCGACGGCGCGCCTTCGCCTTCGAGGATGATCTCGTTGAGCGCTGCCAGCGCGGTTGCAAGGTCGGTGACGGGGCAGGCGCCGGCGAGATCGACCTCGGCGGACGACAATTGCAGCGACGAATCGCCACAGAAGAGGTTGGACTCGCCCAACTCGTCGGCGAGCGACTGGAGGTCGCGACCGATCGTCTCGTAGAAAATCCCGACGGTCGCGTAGTCATATGCGGCCGGGGTCAGCCGCGGGGCGACAGGCGTCCGCGTCGTTCCGCTTTCCGACGCGAAGCCCGGTCCATCGGGTTCGTCCGAACCTTGAGGGCGCTCAAGGTGGATGAAATGCTGGATGACGGCTTCGCTGAACGGCTGAAGCCGCACAACGATGCCCGCGGGCAGATAGCCCGGGTCGAGCGGAAAATTCGCCCTTCCGAACCGTGGCGCCCCGCCGAGCGCCGACGTGATGTTCCAGACTGCAACGAGATGGCTCATCTCGTCGATCGCCACATCGAGTATCATCCGACGCCAGCGTTTCACGGCATCGGCCTGGGCTGGATTGAGCCCTTCTCCTTCGCCGTCCTTCAAACTGAAGGCGGCGTAAAGATAGGTGCACATGAGCGTTTGCTCGAGCTCGGCCGCTTCGTACAGCGAATGCATGAGCTTTTCGCGGCTCGCAGCCGGGATATCAGGAACTGTCTGGAGCATTCTCATCGGTCTCTTTGGCTGAGAAGCTGAACTGTCGCGCAACGATTCCTTTACACGTTAACGGCCCGGCACTTCGGGGATCAGACGCAAGGCATGACAAAAAGACTGTACCGTTCGATCCCCCGGAAGCTCAATAGCCAGCCAGAAGCTGCCGTTATGCCGTTCATTGTATCGGATGGCCGACCCTGCCACCAGCGCGACCTGTACCAAAGTATAGGCAGGCCTATTCTCGACACGTCCGGGCACCCGCCATACCCTTCGCGCTCGCTCTCAGAGCTACCAGCACCATGAGGTAAGGCGATGACCATAGCATGGGCTTCCGACCGCCTTGCGCTAGAAATTGACCGCTCGCGACCGATCCCCATCACCAGCCAGATCAGTGCCACTTTGCGCAGCGCGATCCTCGAGGGACACCTGCAGCCCGGCACGAGGCTTCCTTCATGGCTCGACATGGCAACCCAGCTGGGCGTCGCACGCGGCACCGTGAAGGCTGCCTATGAGGCGCTCGCGGACGAATTCCTGGTGGAGACCGCCGGAGCTGCGGGCACACGTGTGGCGAAGAGGCCGCCCGGTGAAGCTGCACATGAAGCTGCACAGCCCGCGATCGAGATCCCGCGCCCCCTGCGGGACATCGAACGGGGCTTTTCGCTCCCGCCCCTGCCCTTCCAGATGGGGGTGCCCGCGCAGGATGCCTTTCCCGTAAAGCTGTGGTCGCGGCTGCGGGTCCGCGCTGCGCGGGAAGATGCGATGGCGCCGGTCGGTCCGCCCGATCCTCGCGGCCGTCCCGAGCTTCGGGCGCAGATCGCGAGCTATCTGGCTATCACCCGCGGTATCCGGTGCGTGCCCGATCAGATCATCCTGACCAGCGGGTACAAGAATGGGCTCTGCCTTGCGATGCTGACACTGCAGGTGCGCGGACGATCCGCCTGGCTGGAGGACCCGGGCTATCCGGTGGCACGCATGGGCCTTGAGCTTGCGGGCATGAATGTCGTGCCCGTGCCCGTCGATGATGAGGGCATTCAGGTCGATCGGGGGATCGCGCTCGCGCCGGATGCTGCGATCGCGGTGGTCACGCCGGGCCAGCAGGCGCCCACCGGGGTCGCGCTTTCCACACGGCGCCGTGGCGAGCTTCTGGCCTGGGCCGCGAGGGAAGATGCCTGGATCATCGAGGACGACTATCTGAGCGAGCTGCAGCTGTCGGGCCGCGCCTCGCCCGCGCTCGCGGCCGAAGATCCTGCGGGCCGGGTGATCCACATCGGCAGCTTCGGCAAGACGCTGAGCCCCGCGCTTGGCCTTGGCTTCGTGGTGGCGCCGGTTTCGCTTGCAGGACGCTTTGGCGAAGTGGCGGCGTGCCTCAATCCGGCGCCTAACCCGACAACGCAGCTAGCGCTCGCCGACTTCCTGGCTGACGGCCATTATCTGCGCCACCTGCGCCACATGAAGCGACTGTACCGCGAGCGCCACGACGCGCTGCACGCGTGCCTTGGCAGGCATTTGCCCGTCGAGGGTTTTGCTGGGCTGGCCGTGCTCGCGAGGCTGCCCGAAGGGACGGATGATGCGGACGTCGCCCGGCGCGCGCTCGAAAAGGGCATCGCGCCGCTCCCGCTCTCGGTCTGGTACAGCGACCCCGCCCGTGCCGCATCGGGCCTGCTCCTGTGCGTGACCAATATGGGCAAGGGACATGTCGAGAAATCGTGCGCGACGCTCATGAACCTGATCAGGAACCCCGCCTGACCCGATGACTTGCCCGCGCGCATGCGCGGCACCCGGACGTGGAGAGAACGGACCGTGAAGCTCATGCATGTTGATGCCAGCCCCAAGGCAACGCACTCCAGCTCGCGCGCGCTGTCGCGCTATTTCGTGGAACAGCTGCGCCTGCGCGTCCCCGCGCTGCGCGTCGACTATCTCGACCTTGCCGTAAATCCGCCGCCGCATGTTACCGAGGCCTTCACCGCGGCAACCTATACGCCCGCCGATCAGCGCACACCCGGGATGCGTGCCGCGCTCGCCGCCTCCGACACGCTGTGCAAGCGCCTGCTCGATGCCGATGCGCTCATCTTTGCGATGCCCATGCACAACTGGTCCATGCCGTCGACCTTCAAGGCGTTCATCGATGCGATCGTACGCACCAACATCACCTATGTGCCGACGAGCGACGGGCAGTATCTTGGCCAACTGGAAGGACGCAAGGTGCTCTTCCTGACCACGCGTGGCGCCGACCTTCGCCCGGGAACCCCCTTTGAAGGCATGGATGCGTTGACCCCCGCGTTGCGCGCGGCCTTCGGCTTCATCGGCGTATCCGATCCGACCTTCGTCGACGCGCAGCCGCTGCAGTTTGCGGACGCTGCCGCGCGCGCCGCTGCGCTGGTGCGGGCGCGCGCTGAGCTGAGCCATGTCGCCCGGAACTGGGCCGCCAGCGCCAGAACCGCGCGTGACACGGCACAATCGGAGTTCGCGCTCCTGCCCTGTCGCGAATTCGACGCACAGGTATCTTCATGCCAGTGAATGGTGCAGTCATATCTGCACCACTCGGGTCTGACACCGCCGGTCAAATATTCTATGATGGGGCCCCATCCCGTTCGGTCGAAACGCCATGAGTCCACAGGTTACAGAAAACCCCGTCGAGCGCCGCTTCGAACTGGCATTGCCCGATGAGGCAATCGCCGCAGCCTATTACCGCGTCGATGACGACGGGCGCCTCGTCCTCATCCATACCGAAGTGCCATCGGAATTTTCGGGACAGGGGATAGCGACGCGGCTGGCGATCGGGGCTTTTGACCTGATGCGCCAATCGGGCCGCAAGGCCGTGCTCAGATGCCCGTTCATGCTGGTCTTCTTCGAGAAACATCCGGAATATGCCGATGTCGTTGCCGGCTAAAGGCCGCCTTGGCTTCGCCCGGCGACCGAGACTTTCGGGAAAGGCATGAGAGAATGAACGACGACTATGATCTCGGGCGCTTCCTCGAAGCGCAGAAGGACGTGTACGACGACGCGCTCGATATCCTGCGGCGCGGCATGATGTGCACGCCCTATATGGAGTTCATCTTCCCCCGGCTCGCCGGAGCCGATGGCGATGGCGCCACCAACCCCTACGCGATCGCGTCACTGGACGAGGCGCGGGCCTATCTGGCATTTCCAGTGCTCGGCAATCGCTATCGTGAATGCGTCGACGCGCTGTCGTGGCTTGCGGGGAAATCGGTAGGCGAGGTGTTCGGCGAGGTCGACACCAGAAAACTCCATTCCTCGCTGACGCTCTTCGCCGAGGCGAGCAATGAACAGCTGCTGCGCAACATGCTCATCGTCTGGTTCGACAATTTCGTCGACGAGGACACGATGGCCCGCCTCCAGGACGGCTAGGACCAGCCCGCCCGGGGGGTCCACTGCCCGCCTTTCAGACGACCGCGAGCGACCGGCGAAGCCAATCCTCGAAGCGCGTCGACGCAATGTGCGTATGCGCGCTGCTTGCCAGCAATGCGCTGTCCACCCGGGCGCCGAAATAGGGCACGGCTGGGTCGGCCATGATCGTGCGCGGGTCCTCGTTGGCGGTCAGTATCGCTTCCGCAAGTTCAGGCAGCCCATAGGTGTCGGGGCCCGCTATCTCGACGATGTGGCCGCCCGGCAGATCAAGGGCCGCGCGCGCCAGGGCACTGGCGACGTCCTCGGCGGCGATCGGCTGCATGTGCAGCGGCGGCACGCGCACGGTGTCCCTGTCACTCACCGCGTCCGCAATCGCATACACATATTCGAAAAAGGGCGTCGAGCGGAGGATCGTGAAGGGCAGGCCGGAATCGGTGACGATACGCTCCTGGACCGCCTTGGCCTGAAAATATCCGCTGTCGAGACGCCCCGTGCCGACCGCCGAAAGGACCACATGATGGGCGACGCCCGCGCTGCGTTCCGCCGTCATCAGATTTGCCCCGGCAAGCTCAAAAAAGCGCCGCATGCGATCGGCATCCGCATAGCCGGGGTTGGAGGCGTCAACCACCACCTCTGTGCCCTCGAGAGCCGCATCCAGCCCCTTGCCGGAAAGGACGTCGACATTGGTTGATCGCGAGGCGGCGACGGCTTCATGACCCTGCCGGACAAGTTCCGCGACGAGCTTCGCACCAACCAGCCCGGTGCCGCCAATGACAGTAATTTTCATGGTTCTGTCTTTCGTTCAATGAAATAGGGTCCCTGGCGAGGCCGATCAGCCCCCGCGAGATGCGGCAATGCCTTGCTCCTCATCGGGATAGGCGGTTTCGAAGCGCGACCCGCGTTCGAGCGTCTTGTGGACGGGGCAACGGTCGGCCACACCAAGCAGCTCGGTCTGCTCATCACTGCTGAGCGGCCCCTCGATCGTGATGCGGCGCGTAAACACGTCGGGAATGGCCGTTTCCGGCTCCTTGCGATGCGTCACCGATGTCCGGATACGCGTGACCGTCCATCCCTTGCGCGTCGCATAGAGACGCAGCGTCATCGTCGTGCACGCCGCAAGCGCTGCCGAGAGAAGGTTGAAAGGGGTTGGTCCCGAGCCAAGTCCACCGACACTCTCGGGTTCGTCGGCGATAAAGCTTGCCTGGCCCGCGCGCATCGCCAGCTGGAACTTGCCGAGGCCGGTTTCCTCGGCTTCGGCGTCATATTCGCTCTTTGGCAATGGCGGCGGTTCCGGCAGATAGCGGCCCGCCCAGGCGCCGATCATGTCGGCGGCAAAGTCGGCGTCTTTTTGCGCGGTCAGCAGATGATCGGCACCGTCCAGCGATACGAAGCTCTTGGGGTGTCGTGCGGCAAGATAAATCTGTGTCACATTGTCGATGCCCACCACCTCGTCGGTGGGCGAGTGGAGCAGCAAAAGCGGTCGCTTCAGCGCGGCAATGCGCGCGCCTTGATCCTGCTCGCGCAGGTCGTCGACCAGCTTCCGTCCGACGGTGAAGGGGCGATACCCGATGGATACACGCGCGCGACCTTCCCGCTCTATTTCTGCAAGCGCGGCCGGATTGAAGTGCTTCAGGACATGCGCGGTGTCGAAAGGCGCTCCAATCGCGACCACCCCGCGTATTTGCGGCAGCGCGCCGGCAGCGGCCAGCACCGCGGCGCCGCCAAGGCTGTGCCCCACCAGCAGCGCCGGAGGCATGCCCGCCCCTTCCATCGCCTTTGCGGCCGCAATCAGGTCCTCGACATTGAGGCTGAAGCTCGAATCCCCGAACTCGCCCTCGCTGCGACCGAGGCCGGTGAAATCGAATCGCAACACGCCGATCCCGGAGGCGGCCAGTCTGCGCCCTATCCGCACCGCCGCCATGTTGTCCTTACCACATGTGAAGCAATGCGCGAACAACGCCCAGGCGCGTGCCGGCCCCGCCGGCACCTCTATCCGGCCGGAGAGAAGGTCACCGGCGGCGCTGCGGAAGTCGAAGACTTTGGTAGGCATTGGTGTCTCACTTGGTCTTGTGGGAGTGCATCAATCCACTGCTGCGTTCGCGACAGCGCCCGGCCGTGTTGCGCCCCCGTTGGAAAGCACCGCGGCGGTAATCGACATAGGCAGCGGCAGCGGCTTTTCGACCCTGGCGATGATGGGGAGGACGATCAGGAAGTGCGCGAAATAATACGCCGCCGCAATCTGCGAGATCATCACATAGGGCTCTTCAGCCGGCGCGCCGCCGCAATAGCCGAGCACGGCGATGCAGGGGATCAGGCCGAACCAGAAGAACTTCCTGAACAGCGGACGATAATGACCCGAGCGTACTGGTGAAGTGTCGAGCCAGGGCAGGAAGAAGAGCAGCAGGATCGACGCAAACATCGCGATCACGCCCCACAGCTTCGCGGGCAGGATGAAGTCGACGGTGAAGGCGCGCAGGATCGCGTAGAACGGCCAGAAATACCATTCGGGCACGATGTGGGCGGGCGTCGAAAGCGGGTTGGCCGGGATATAGTTGTCCGGGTGGCCGAGCGTATTGGGAAAGAAGAACAGCACCATCGCAAACAGCACCAGCGCCACGCCGAGGCTGAAGCCGTCCTTCGCGGTGTAATAGGGGTGGAACGGCACGGTGTCCTGCGACCCCTGCACATCGACGCCCGTCGGGTTGTTCGAGCCAGGAATATGGATCGCCCAGATATGGAGGACGATCACCCCCGCTATAACGAAAGGCAGCAGATAGTGGAGCGAGAAGAAGCGGTTGAGCGCAGCGTTGTCGGGCGCGAAGCCGCCGAGCAGCCAGGCCTGGATGGTATCACCGACCAACGGGATCGCACCGAACAGGCCGGTGATCACCTTGGCGCCCCAGAAGCTCATCTGCCCCCAGGGAAGCACATAGCCCATGAAGGCTGTCGCCATCAGCAGCAGGAAGATGACAAGGCCCAGCAGCCATACGATCTCGCGCGGCGCCTTGTAGGAGCCGAAGTACAGCCCGCGGAACATGTGGGTATAGACCGAGGCGAAGAAGAGCGACGCGCCGTTCATGTGGGCATAGCGGATGAGCCAGCCCGAATTCACGTCGCGCATCACGTGCTCGACGCTGTCGAAGGCGAAGCCGGTGTTCGCCGCATAGTGCATCGCGAGCACAATGCCGGTCACGATCTGGATCACGAGCGCGGCACCGTTGAGCACGCCGAAATTCCAGAAATAGTTGAGGTTGCGCGGGACGGGATAGCCGCCCCCCGTCACGGCATAGACGAAACGCGGCAGCGGCAGCTTTTCGTCGAGCCAGCGCATGGCAGGATGCTCGGGTTGATAATGCGTCGCCCAGGGAAAGCTCATGATCCTGCCCGTCACTCGTGCGAATTGGTTATCCTCGAACTAGACCCTCGAACGCCACGGCTTCAGGTTCAAGACGGGTCAATCCGCCTGTACCAAGCCTCGATTGCCGCACCGATCTCAGCTCCGCAACACCTTCTCGATCCGCCGGTCCGGCACGAGCCAGAGGAAAATGACGCCCACATAGATGGCGATCGCCAGAGAACGGTCGACAAAGCTCAGCGCGATCGCGGCAGTATAGAGCGCGAGACTGAGCTTGCCCTTCAGATCCTTGCCAAAAGCGCGCGCCACGGCTGAATCACCCGGATTGCTGGCGATGATCATCCGTCCGGTGAGCTGATAGCCGACCGAGGCCATGCCGACCACGATGCCGTACGCAGCGATCGCGCCCGCGGCAAAACCGCTCTCGTCGAGCCAGCGGATGACGAACGGCACGAGGCTCAGCCAGAACAGAAAGAACAGGTTTGCCCAGAGCACGCGCCCGTCGATCCGGCCGGTGGCCTGCAGCATATGGTGGTGATTGTTCCAGAACTGGCCGACATTGATGAAGCTCACCGCATAGGCGAGCAGGGTCGGCACGCTCTTCGAAAGATCGCGCAATCCTTCCCCTTCGGGCACCTTCAGCTCGAGCACCATGATCGTGATGATGATCGCGATGACGCCGTCGGTGAACGCCTCGAGCCTGCCTTTCGTCATGGGCTCCCCGCCTTTGTCTGTGGTGGTGGACGGGCGGCTCGTCCGTCGACCCCCCCCCCCCCCCCCCCCCCCGACGCCATTCGTCGCTGCCTAGGCCAGACCTTCGACCTTGAGGGTCGCCTCGACCGCCGGCCTCGTCTTCAGCCGCTCATATAGCCCGGCAAGACGCTCGGGCACAGTCATGCCGAACTTCTGCGCCCATAGCAGCGTCACGAAAAGGTAGAAGTCGGCGACGCTCGGCCGGTCGCCGAACAGATAATCGCCCCGCATGGTGTCGGCGAGATACTGCATGCGCTTGGTGATATAGGCGCTCGCGGCCTCCTTGTCGGCCGCACTGCTATCCTTCCAGAAGGGCTTGTAGCTCTTGTGGATTTCGGTCGAGATATAGGCCAGCGCCTCGAGAAGCCGGGTGCGGCCGAGCGGGCCTTCGAACCCGAGTTCGGGGTAGCGCGATGCGAGATAGTCGAGCACCGCGATGTTCTCGGTGAGCAGGTCCCCGTCGTCGAGGACGATCGCCGGGACATAGCCCTTGCTGGCGACCGCGTTGAAGTCCTCGTCCGACGCGGTGCGCTTGGTCCTGAGGTCGACGCTTTCGCTCTCAAAGGGTTGTCCGGCCTCGTGGAGCGCGATGTGGCCTGCAAGGCTGCATGCGCCCGGGCAGTAATAGAGTTTCATGAGATGCTCCTTGCTATTGGAACGTGCCGGGGGGCCGGGAATCCCGGCGCCCCGTTACTGACTCGGGCGCTTATGCCGCTGCGACAGCGGGCTCCTCGACCGGATGAACCGCACGCAGGCCGATCTGCACCTTGTTCCAGAAGTTGATCGCGCCGATCGCGACGGTCAGATGGGCGATCTCCTTCTCGTTGAACTGGCTTTGCAGCAGCGCATAATCGGCGTCGGGCGCGTTGGTTTCAGCCACGCGGGTCAGCGACTCCGTCCAGTTCAGCGCCGCGCGCTCGCGGTCGGTGTAGAGCGGCGACTCGCGCCATGCGTCGAGCAAATGGATGCGCATGGCGTTTTCGCCGTGCTTGGTCGCGTCCTTGGCGTGCATGTAGATGCAGAATGCGCATCCGTTGATCTGCGATGCCCGCAGCTTCACGAGTTCGAGCAGGCCATGGTCAAGGCCGGAATTGTCGACGCTGGCTTCGACGGCCAGCATGGCCTTCATGGCTTCGGGGGCTGTCTGGAAGATATTCATACGGGGGGTCATCGGTACTCTCCTTAAGTTTGGGGGATACGAAAACTGGATCTAGCCGGCGGACTCTCGTCCTGTGCGCGCATCCGCCACGGCCCAGAGCGCCAGGCAGGTGCCGAGGATCGCGGGCAGCGTGACCGCCGGAAAATCCCGGACGAGGTCAGAGGGGCTGCAAATGCCGACCGCTACTTCCCAGAAATGGAAAAGCGCATGGCCCCAGAGCCACAGCGTTGGCGCCGCCCAGAGGACGACGCGGTACTGCGGCCGGGCGACGCCCACGAGGAACGCGGTGCCGAGGAACAGGAAGATGAGGCCGATGTCGCGAATGAAGTGCTGGTTGAAAGGGCCGGTCGTAGTGACGCCGGGTACCGAGAAATACCAGTTTGCCGGCGAGTACAGCATATAGACGCCGTTCAGCTCGGCGGCGACGCCGAGGACAATGGCCAGACCCAAACAGAATTTCCTGATCATCGCGGATCCCTCATCGATAAGAGCGATGCCTGCACACCGCCTGTGTCGCACGGTGGCGCCCGAACGGCGCCTTACCGCTTCGGCGGTGGCGGAACGTTCTCGATCCACCAGTCGAAGCGGGTGGCCCCAAGCCTGGCGTCCGCGCCAGGGATGAGCGAATTTTCGTCCAGCTTTACGCCAAAATAGCGCGCCTCGGGATCGGTGACGACCTTGTGCGGATCCTTGTCATATTCGAGCACCTGCGCGACGAGTTCGTCGAGATGGAATTTCTGGGGCCCGCCGATCTCGATCATCCCGTTCGCCGGCGGTGCGACCGCCGCCTCGACCACCGCGGCCGCCACATCCGACGCCGCCATCGGCTGAATGAAGGCGTGCGACAGATGCACGGCATCCGCCTGGATCGCGGATTGGCCGATCCCGCGAAGAAACTCCATGAACTGCGTCGCGCGAAGGAGCGTGTACGGGATCGGCCCGTTCTCGATCAGCTTTTCCTGCGCCAGCTTGGCGCGGAAATAGCCGCTGTCCTGGAGACGCTCGGTCCCCACGACCGATAGCGCGACATGGTGCGCCACGCCCGCAGCCGCCTCGGCCTCGATCAGGTTCTTGCCCGCCGTCTGGAAGAAATCCATGGCCGCCTTGTCCTCGAACGATGGCGAATTCGCGAGGTCGACGACAACCTGCGCGCCCGCGAGCGCTTCGGCCAGGCCTTCGCCGGTGATGGTGTTGACGCCGGTATTGGGGGCAGCCGCCAGTGCCTCATGCCCAAGCTTCGTCAGCCCGTCCACGACCTTCGAGCCGATAAGCCCGGTCCCGCCGATCACTACGATCTTCATGGTTTCGCCTTTCGCTGAGCTTTGCAAATCACTACACGCATCGCGTGCCGTTCGTGAGAGGCTATCCGGAGGCGGCGCGCCTTTCGAGAACCGAGACCTGCGAAAGCAAATGTACCAAGGGCGCAACCGTCCGAGTCGGCGGGCGGCGCGCGCAATCATCGTACATGCCGAGCGTCCTTTCTTGAACCTGCCGCACCGCGCCCGCCCTGCCTGGGTCGCGGCGGGCATCGCAAGCATGGCGGGCAGAGCGGTGTTATGAGACCTGTGCGCGGATAGGGCTGGACAGCGCGATACTTGGCTGATTCACTGTGTTTTCTGGATGGAGAGGACCGGTGATGGCCCATCGTTCTATTGGTCAGGAGCGACTTGGGTTCGCGACGCATTCGAGGCCGGCATCTTCGCTTGATGATCTCTTGGGTCTGATTGACTGGACCGCGATCGAAGGTGCGCTTGGGCCGGTTCATGCAAGTGCCCGGGGCGAGGCGGCATGGCCCCCGCTGGCGATGTTCAAGGCGCTGCTGTTGTCGGTCTGGTACGATCTGTCGGACGTGAGACTGGCTGAGGCGCTCGACGCTCGCGCGTCCTTTCGTCGGTTCTGCGGCTTTTCCAGTACCGAGCCGACGCCCGAGCGCACGGCATTTGTCCGCTTCCGCAAGGCGCTTTTGGCCAAGGGCCTGGACCGATTGCTGTTCGAGAAGGTCACCGATCAGCTCAAGGCGCGGGCGATCCGGGTCAAGACCGGCACCCTGGTCGATGCGACGATCATTGCGTCTGCCAGCGAAGGCGATGCGGACGCGCGCTGGGTCAAGCACAAGGGCAAGACGGCCGTCCACGGCTTCAAGGCGCATGTCGGGGCCGATGCCGACACCGCGCTGGTCGAAGAAATCGCGATCACGCCCGCCAACGTCAATGACGGCAGAGCGGGGCCTGAGGCGTTGCCCAAGGATCCCGGCGAGGTATTCGCCGACAGCGCCTATCGCGGAAGCCATTTCGGCAACGCCGTCCGCGCCAAGGGCGGAACGCCGCGCATCGTTGCCACCGGCATGTGGGGACGCGATGAACAGGAGGTGCTTGCGCGCCTTGAGGCCTGGAGCCAGCCCATCCATCGGGTGCGCGCGCGCATCGAGAAGATCTTTGGAACCTGGAAACGCAGCTATGGCTTACGCCGAATGCGATGGCGAGGCATCGCCAAAGCCGCCGCCCAGATCCACCTCACCGCCATCGCCTACAACCTGAAACGCACATTGAACATCGTGAGGCAGACCGGGTGAACATCGACCCAGCCGCCGACACGCCTGTTTCCACTCCGACCATCAAAGCCGAGCCCTAATCGGCCACCATGCACTCCACATTATCCTCATATATCAGTCAAAAAGCCTATCCGCGCACAGGTCTCCCCATACCAAAGGGCGCTGAGCTTGACTCACGTCAGGGATTCCCAAAGAGCTGAAATTCTGATTCGACGCTGCAAGCGGATGGAGGCTTGACTACAGATCGGCGGATTTGCGCCGATTTGCACGGCAATGTGGCGATGCGGACCAGGTTCGCCGGCTGTTGGCCGTGGCGCTGATCCTGGGCGGCGGCAGCAGGAGCGAGGCAGCCAAGGTTGCCGGTGTGACGTTGCAGATCGTGTGCGACTGGGTCCTGCGCTTCAACGAAGAGGCCCCTGACGGTCTGGCGACGCGCAAGGCGCCTGGGCGGGCGTCGATCCTGAACGACGAGCAGCGCGCCCGGCTCGCGGAAATCGTCGAGGCCGGGCCAATCCCGGCGGCGCATGGGGTCGTGCGCTGGCGGCTTGCCGATCTCGCCCAGTGGATATACGATCGCTCAGCTCCCCGCTGCCGTCTTGCGATAGTCGAGCGGTGGAGAGCGATCGCCGACCATCGGCTTGTAAACGAAGTCCGCGCCGCGGGTCTTTTCGAACTCTGCCTTTGCGGCCGCGATGCTTTCGGGTGAACGGAACAGCTCGGCCGCCGTCAGCGCCATCGCCTTGGCGGCGACCACGCCGCCCTTCATGCCCCGGCTCGATCCGCTGGCGGCGACAGCTTGCCAGCTATGCGCGGGCGTGCCGGGGACCCAAACCGCAGTCGAAAGACCGACGGTTGGCACCGCCCAACTCACATCGGCCACGTCGGTCGATCCGCCTCCGGCCTCGCCGATCTTCATCAGCTCGACCTCGGTGGCGCTGGCCAGCGCCTTGCTTGTGGTCAGCGTCTTGTAGAGTCCTTCCGAAAAGCTCTGTTCGGCCGGTGTGAAGCTGGGCCATGAGATTGCGCGGAGGTTGCGGTCCACGATTTGCGCGAGCGTTGTGTTGGGCAGCATCGAATACACGCCCCCCGTCGCCTCGAAGCTGACGGTGGTGCCCGTCGCGATCGCCGCGCCTTCGGCGGCCTTCTTTACGCGCTCCATCACGCTGATCACGACCTCGGGATCGGCATGACGGACATAGTAATAGGCTTCGGCCGCCTCGGGCACGACATTGGGCGCCTTGCCGCCATCGGTGATGACATAATGGATGCGTGTGCCGTCGGGGATGTGTTCGCGCAGCGCATTGACCGCGACGTTCATCACCTCGACGCCATCGAGCGCCGAAAGTCCCTTTTCGGGGGCCGCCGCCGCGTGCGATGCCACGCCCTTGAAGCGGAACTTGCCGCTGACATTGGCGAGGCTGCGCCCCTGGCTCGCGCTGTTCCGATCGCCCGGATGCCAGTGGAGTGCGACGTCGACATCGTTGAACAGACCGGCGCGGACTAGATACACCTTGCCCGAGCCGCCCTCCTCGGCGGGCGCGCCATAGACACGGATCTCGCCCTTGACGTCATTGGCCTCCATCCAGCGGCGGACCGCGATGGCCGAGCTTACTGAGACGGCGCCAAACACATTGTGACCGCAGGCGTGACCCGCTTCCTGACCTACGATGGCGGAACGCTCGGGCACGGAATGCTGCGCCATACCGGGCAGTGCGTCATATTCGGCGAGCACGCCGATCACGGGCCCGCTGCCGCGGCGGTAGCGCGCGACAAAGGCGGTGGGCATACCCGCAACGCCCGCCTCGATCGTGAAGCCCGCCGCCTTCAGCCGCGCCTGGAGCAGCGCGCTGCTCTGGGTTTCCTGATAGCCGACCTCCGCGAGCTTCCAGATCTGGAGTGCGGTGTCGGCGAGTTGCCCCGCGTCGCGATCGACCAGCGCGTTGATCGCGGCGCTTTCCGCATCGGCAAGCCCCCCGGCCTGCGCAGCACCACCGAAAGCCAGCGCGGCCACCGCACCCAGCGAAAACGCAACGCAACTCCGCATTCTCATTCTCCTATTTCACGCCTTGAGCAAGCGCGTCGGGACGGCGGCTGTCCGCCGCACCCAGGAACAGATCGCCCTCGATCATGATCGATTGCGTGCTGCCCATCGTGTTGGACGTCTTGACCTTGTGCCCCTTTGCCTCAAGCAGCGGAACGAGGTCGGGCGAGAAGCCTTCTTCGAGCTCCAGCGGCGCCTCAGGACCACCCTGGTTGATCCGCGGACGCTGTGCGGCCTCGGCGACGTTGAGGCCGTGGTCCATTACATTGACGAGCAACTGGACCATCGTCGCGGTGATATAGCCGCCGCCGGGTGTGCCCGTGACGAGCCAGGGCTTGTCGTCCTTGAACACGATCAGCGGCGTGATCGTCGAACCGACGCGCTTGTTGGGCGCGGGCCGCGTCGCCTTGCGCGCTTCGTCGGTGCTGCCCCATGCAAGGTTGCCGAGCGAGTTGTTGAGCAGGAAGCCCGTGCCCGGCGCGACGACATGCGCTCCATAGGACGCGCTCAGCGTGTAGGTGTTGCTGACCGCATTCCCCTCGGCATCCGCCACCGAGTAATGCGTCGTGTCGGGGCTTTCGTGCGGGTAAGGATTGCCCTCGGGCAGCGTCTTGCCGTCGAGCGAACGCTCGAGGCTGATGAGCTTGCCGCGTTCCTGGGCATAGGCCTTGCTCGCGAGCCCCGCGGTCGGCGTCTTCCAGTCGGGCCCGCCACCGACGAAGCGGCGGTCGGACCACGCGATCTTCATCGCTTCCGAGATCAGATGGAGGCTCGCGACGCTGCCCCAGCGATAGTCCTTCATCGGCCAGCGCTCGAGCATGTTCATCGCCTGCGCGACGGTGATTCCCGAGGCGGTCGGCGGCATATACGCGATCTTCTGTCCGCGATAGCTCGACCAGACCGGCTCGCTGGCGATGGCCTTGTAATCCGCCAGATCCTGCGCATCGATCACGCCGCCGTTGGACTTCATTGCCGCCGCTACGCGTTCGGCGATCTTGCCGCGATAGAAGGCGTCGGCGCCGCCGTCGCGTATCTGCGTCAGGCTCCATACGAGATCGGGCTGGCGGAAGACCTCGCCGGGCCGATAGGCGCTGCCATCGTCCTTGAAGAAGGCGCGCGTCGCGCCCGGATCGTCAGCCATCGCGGATTTGCGCGCCGCGGTCGCCTGCGCCTCATCGTCGCTCATCACCACGCCCTTGCGCGCGAGGTCGATCGCGGGCTGGACGAGCTTCTTCCAGGGCAGTCGCCCGAAACGCTGATGCGCCTCCCACAGTCCCGCGACGGTGCCCGGAATCGCAACGCCCTTGAACGAGGCGTCCTTCTCCTTGTCCATCTTGCCGTCAGCGCCGAGCAACAGGTCGGGCGTCGTGTTGCGCGAGGCCTGGCCGTAATAGTCGATCGCGATCGTGGCCGCGGGTCGGTCCTTCGTAGCCACCATATGGATCAGCATATAGCCGCCGCCGCCGATATTGCCCGCACGCGGCAGCGTCACCGCCTCGGCGAAGCCTACCGCGACCGCGGCGTCGACGGCATTGCCGCCTTGCCGGAGGATCGCGGTGCCGACGCGCGTGGCGATCTCGTTCTGGCTCACGACCATCCCGCCGCGCCCGATCTCGGGATGGTGGATCTGGCCATAGCCTACGATGTCGCCGCCGCTCGGCCCCGTCCGCGCCGCGGAGGGGGCCGTCACCTCCTGTGCGGAGGCGGCGATCGGCTGGAGCGCGACCGCGCCGAGCAGCGCGCCCAGCGCCGCGGTCTTCATCCAATGGTTTCGCATCGGCGCGGCCCGATCAAAAGGCCGCGCGCATGCTGGCGTACCAGTAGCGGGCATAGGGGTTGTAGAGGCTGCCCAGATAGCCTTCCGAGCTCAGAGGCGGCTTGCTGTCGGTCAGGTTACGCACGCCGACGCGCAGGCGGTAGCGGCCCTGGCGCTCGTTGCCGATCTCGACCTGGCCATAGAGGTTGAAAGTCAGCGTGTCGTCGATCACCCAACGGTTTCCGACCGCGTCGACCAGCCCGGTGTCCTCGACCGATCCCGTATACTGGGTGAACGCCCCGATCTGGAACTGCTCGTAGCTCCAGGTGAGCGAGCCCGATGCCTTCCAGCGCGGCTTGCCGTTGCGACGAACGAGATCGCCCTGTTCGGCGATGATCGTGCCGGCATTGATCGTTCCCGCCGCACGCGCGTCGAGCAGCGCCTGGATTCCCGCCGAGGGGCTCAGGAAGAACTTGTCGAGATACGCCCCGTTGAGGTTGAGCGAGAAATTGCCGATCGCGGTCTCGGGCAATTGCCAGTTGAAGCCGAGGTCGATGCCCGCTGCTTCCTGCGGCAGCAGGTTCACATATTGATCGCGCACGAAGAGGACGCGGCCAACAGGGGCGATGCCCGTGCCCGCAAACAACGCCTCGTCATCGGCGGTGGGCGCTGCACGGACTACATTGGGATCGCTGTTCCCGCCCACACGCAGCATATAGTCGTTGATCAGCGCATTGCCCTCGCCGAACAGGCCGACAATGCCCTTTTGCTTGATGTTCCAGTAATCGGCGGTGATCACGATCCGCCCGATGGTATCGTCAAGGAAATGCGGCTCCAGAACGATGCCCGCGGTCCAGGCGCGCGAGGTCTCGGGCTTCAGATTCGGGTTGCCCGAGCGCTGCGCGGTGGTTGCGAAAGCCTGGCTGCACTGAGTGAAATTGGCGATCTCCCCTTTGCGCAACTGCGCCTCACAGCGGACATAGTCGGTGCGTGTGTTGGAACGCGTGACGACGGTCGCGTTGATCTGCTCGAGATTGGGCGCCTTGAAACCCTCGGCATAGGAGCCGCGGAAGCGGATGCCGTCGATCACGTCCCAAGCCGCGGCGACCTTGGGCTTCGCCACCGAACCGACGTCGCTGTAATGCTCGAAGCGCCCCGCGATCTGGAGCTCGGCCTTGTAGACGAGCGGTATCTCCATCTCGGGCGAGACGAGCGGCACGGCGAGCTCGGCATAGGCGCCCAGCACATTGCGGCTGCCGCTGGTATCGGGCGACGGGCTGGTGCCGACCAGGTCGCTCTGATTGACGAAGCCGGACACCATGTCGCGGAACTGGATCGTGCCATCGACACGATCGTCGCGATCGTCGAGCTGTGTCTCGCGACGCACTTCGACGCCGAAGGCGACGCCGACATCGCCGCCGGGCAGCGCGAGCAGATCGTTCTTGCTACCCTTGAGATCCCCCAGCGCAAGTGTCGTCTTGCTGAAACGCGTCGTCTTGATGCGGATCGCGTCGATCGCCGCCTGACTGCTCAGCGTCAGGTCCGCCGCGCTGGGGTTGGCGAGGTTGCCGCCGTTGAACGGGTTATAAGCGTCGGGCGTGGGGAGCGCGAGCTGCTGCTGGAGCAAAGTCTGGCTGATGCCGTCAGAGCGGTCGCGCACCGACGCTTCTGAATAGAGCGCGGCGCTTTCCCAGTCGAAGCCCAGCGCCTCGAAACGCAGCCCCGCGAGCACGCGGAACTGCTCGTTCTTCACCTTGACCAGATTGGGGCCGACGTCCGCGAAATTATAGCTGCTGAGCGTCACCGCCCGCCCCGCCGCGGGCACGTTGACGAGGCCCGGCAGACGGTTGGGATTGGGCTGACCGTTGGGCAGCGTCATCGCGCCGAAGGGATTCCAGTAGTTGCTCGCCGGGATCACCAGCGGGCCCGAGCTTAACGTACCTGTGGAGGACTGGATGCTGCTCGATTTCGCCAGATAATAGCCCGCCTCACCGAACAGCTCGATGCCCTCGGCCAGTTCGTACTTGCCGTTGAGGAACAGGTTGGTGCGGCGCACTTCAGGCATCACGCTAGTGTTGAAGGCCAGCGGCGCGTCGAAGCGCAGGTTGCGATCCGCGGCGGCGGTGTTGGTGCCGTCGTCGATGCACAGGCCGTTGCGCAGCCCGGTCACAGCATTGGTCTGGCAACCCGCATTGGTCTGCGGCTGGATGTGGAACTGGCCGGATGCGTTGGTAAGCCGGGTCGCCCCCTGGCTGACGACGACATTGCCAACGGTCTGGAACGAGCCCCAGGGCGTGATCGTGCTGCGACCGTCGAGCGAAGTGGCGTCCTGAAATTCGGTGCCCACGAACAGGGGGCGCTTGTCGGCGGAAGCCGTGAAGTCCTGATTGGCAGCCTCGAGCGCGGTGCGCCGATCATGGCTTGCGAACAGCGTGACGCTGCCGCGCCCGCCACCGAACTTCGTGCCCGCGAGCAGGTTCAGGTTGACCTCTTCGAGGTTGGTGTCCTCGGCATAGCCGACCTGTCCCTCGACGGTGACGCCCTCATAATCGGTGCGCAGCACGGTGTTCACCACGCCGGCGACCGCATCAGAGCCGTAGATCGCCGCGGCGCCATCGCGCAGCACCTCGAGCCGCTCGAGCCCGAAGACCGGGATTGCGTTGGTGTTGTAGGTCAGCACAGGAACGAGATTGTCGTCCGCGCGGCTGGTGGGGTGCTGAACGACGCGGCGGCCGTTGAGCAGCACCAGCGTGTTGCCGACACCCAGGTTGCGCAGGTTGACCGAGCCGACGTCGCCGCGTGCGGCGTTTGAGCTGTTGGGAAGATAGGAGCTGTTGAAGCTGACATCGCCCATCTGCGGGACCGACCGGAACAGTTCGTCGCCCGAAACCGCGCCGGTGGCCGCGATCTGCTCGGCGCCCACGACGGTGACGGGCAGCGCGTCGGTGATCTTGCTGCCGCGGATCTGCGAACCGACGACGACGATCTCGGCGGCTTCCTCCTCAGCCTCGGGTGCGGGAAGCGCAGCGGGCGCCACGTCCGACTGCTGCCCCCCCTGGGGTGCCGCCGCGGCATAGGCGGTGGGTGTCACGCGCGCCGCAACCGCCGGCCCTTTCGCGAACACGCGGATGAGGCGGCCATCGACGATGCGGTAGCTGAAGTTGCTGTTGGCCAGTGCGGCGCTCAGCAACTGGTTGGCGGTATAATTGCCCTTCAGCTTGGGTGCGCGCGCCTGGGTGATCGCCTTTTCGGTGAAGAGCAACTGCATGCCGGTCTGGCGTGAAATGTCGAAAAGCGTTGCGCCAAGCGTCTGTGCGGGAAGGTCGATCGTGTAGACCGCATCCCGGGCCTCGGCCGATATGGCGATCGACGACAACGCGCCAGCAAGCAACATGTACCGATATTTCATTGAGCCCCCTTCACCACGACATGTTTTGTCCTGTTTGAGGGGTAAGACGTATGCAATGGGCAAAAGCGAACCGTTGCGCGTCGAATTTCTTTCAGGATTGTGACGCGACGAAATTTGCGGGTTCGCATTTTGCCGCGTGATCCGTCTATGTGTGGCGGAACAATGGGCTCGCGCGGGTATCTGGTAAGGGGCAATGAGCGGAAACGCGCTTTCGATCAGAGAGGAAGGGGGCGCCGATTCGATCGATGCCGAACGGCTCGGCGTCTATCGCGCTGCGCTCAAGGCATTCGTGTCGCGTCGCCTGCGCGATCCCGACGAGGTCGAGGACCTTGTCCAGGAAGCCTGTGCGCGGCTGATCGCGACCGCGCAGGACCGGCAGGTGCAGGAACCGCAGGCCTATCTCTTCCGCATCGCGTCCAATCTCATCACCGATCTGCATCGTCGCAAGAGCGCGCCGCTCGGCCAGCCGCTGCCGATCTCTGAGGCGATCGAGCCAATGGCCCCCGCCACGCAGGAACATGGCCGCCAGTTCGCCGATCTCCAGTTTCTGCTGACGGAAGCGCTCGCCGAATTGTCGCCGCGTTGCCGCGAGGTCTTCGTCCTGCGGCGTTTCGATGAACTCGACACGCCCGCGATCGCCGCGCAGCTCGGCATCAGCCCGCGCATGGTGCAGAAGCACCTCGCGCACGCGATGACGCATCTTTACGGGCGGCTCGGGTCGCTGATGCGGGGTGCGCGATGAACGGCGGCGCTGAACGCGATCGCACGCTGGGCGCACGTGCCGGCTTCGTCTTCGAGCGGATGTCCGAAGGGCGCATTGACGCAGTGCATCCCGAGGATCGCATGGAGGCAGAGGCCTTCTGGGATTGGCTTGGCACTTTCGATCGGCCCGATTTCGAGCCCGGCCGAAGCCAGCACCGCCCCATCTGGCGGCGTCCGCTGGCGTGGGCAGTTGCTGCCAGCATGGCGTTGATGCTGTCGGTGGGCGGCTACATCGCCGCGAAACCCGACCCGCTTGCCGGTCAGGTCTATGCGTCTGCGCGCGGCGAGCGACGGACGGTCGAACTCAATGACGGATCGGTGGTCAAGCTCGGCGGAGCGAGCCGGGTCGAAGTGCTTTACAGCGCGGGGGAACGACGGATCAGGCTCATCGAGGGTGAGGCCCTGTTCGACGTCGCGCATAATCGCCTCCGTCCCTTCATCGTCGCGGTGCCGCACGGCGAGATCAAGGCGGTCGGCACCGCCTTCGACGTGCGCCTCAACAAGCGTGACGCGCAGGTCACCGTCGTCGACGGGGTCGTCCGCATAGCGATGACTGCGGGCAACCAGGCGCGCGACGCGATCATGAAGGACGCGCGCAAGGGCGAGCAGATCCGCTTCGGCACGCGCAATGACGGTCGGGCCAATATCGGCTTCATCAGCGAAACCGACGATGTCGACATCCAGAGCGCGACCGCATGGACGCGCGGGCGGCTCTATTTCGACGGCGAGCCGCTCGAGGAGGTGATCGCCATCGTAAACCGCTATGCGCGCGAGCCCATCGAACTCACCGATTCTGGCCTTGCCGAGACTCCGATCTATGGTGTCTTCGACGAAGGCGACACCTCGGCGCTGCGCAAGCTGATGGACGAGCTATAGGCCGCGGTCGCGCCCCAGTTTCTCCAGCATCGAGATCAGCGCATCATAACGATCGATCACTGCATCGGCGCCGAGTTCCTCGACGGGCGGGGTTAGGAAGCCGAAGCTGACCGCGACTGAAGGAATGCCGGCATTTCTGGCGGCCATGATGTCGTAGGTCGAATCGCCCACGAATGCCGCGCTGCCGCCGCCGGCGCGTGCGATCATCTCATGGATCGGGGCGTCCACACACGGAAGTTCGTTCATCTGATCAACGCCGACCTGCTCGATTTCATCCGTGGCTGATTGTTCAGGCGATGGCATAATGCCGTCGTCCGGACGCACCTCATCAAGGGAGACAGAACATGACCAAGGAAACCTTCCTCATCACTGGCGTCTCCAACGGTATCGGTGCCGTCTATGCCGACCGGCTTGCCCGGCGCGGCCACGACCTCGTCCTTGTTGCGCGCAGCGGCGACAAGCTCGCAGCGCTTGCCGACCGTCTGCGCAGGGAAACCGGCGTATCGGTCGAGGTTCTCTCCGCCGATCTCGCCAAGGCCTACGATCTCGCCAGAGTCGAGGCACGGCTGAAGCACGGCGCCACGTCTGTATAAGCATCCACGAACGGGTGTGGAATTACGGTATCGTTCTGCCCCGTCAGCAGGGTGACCGGCACGGAGAGCGGAAGCAGCCGACCGCGCTCGGATCCGCCGCGCCAAAGCAACTCGTGAGAAACAGCGCTGAAGCGGTTATCGGGCGACGAGGATCTGCTGGTCGAGCCAGCGGTCAGCACCCGATTGCCCCTCGCTCAATAGTTTCTCGCGATACTCGGATTTGTGCCGCGACCACGCCGCCTGGCGCTCTGCCATCGTGCTCGCTCATTTCAACGATCGCGCATGCCATCGAGTGTCGACTCATCGCGCGCGGAAATCCTCAACGATGCCGCTTGTCCGAACCGATCCGCTACTGTCAGCGGGCGTTGACACGTCTTGGGCCGCGCTTGCCCCAGGAAGCGGCTCCTGCCGAGCAGCGGAACCGGATCGGCCACGCGCCGTTAACCATAGCATTTAAGTCACTCTTTAGCATCGCGTTCTACCTTGCCGTCGGACGCAGGAGGCTATGCATGTCGAAAGTAAGAATTGGGACTGGCCTCGGGCTCGCTGCAGCACTGCTTTGTGCGCCAGCCGTCGTTGCAGCGTCCGCCGATGGAGCTTCCATTGCGATCAGTGGCCGCGTTCCCACGGTTTGCCGGGTCAGCCTGACCAGCCAGTCGTTCGCGCTTCATCAGGGCGAGAATACGCTCGGCGACATGATCGAGCTCTGCAACAGCACCGATGGTTATAGGGTGACACTCAACCATCCGCGTGGCCTGAACAACGCCTGGGTCCTGCTCGACGGACAGCGCGTAGCCATTTCACCTGCCGCCACGCACACTGTCATTGTGGATAGTCCGCTGCCGGCCGATCGCCAGCGGCAATTGCGGCTGGTGCTGCCGCAACCGGTTAACGGGGATACGACGTTCAGCCTTGACGCCGAGGTCAAGGGCACCAGCTTCTAGCGCGCTGCCGGAAGGCGCGCGCCTCCGCTCAACGTGCGGTCCTGTGGGAAAGTTAGGCTCCCGAAGGCGAACATCCTTCTCCGCCCGCAAGGCCGAGCCGCGGCGAAAATGTCAGCGTGATGACATCGCTATAGGCGCCGGCGGGCGCGTGACCGAGATCCTTCGCGTCGAGTTCGACTTGCAGCGGATGGTTTCTCCCGCCAGGCGCCGGGGTGCGCTCGCACGAAAGCCGCGCTCGGTCGCCGATCGGGAACCCCGACAATTTCAGCGCATAGCGCAGCGCGAAATCGTCTTTGTCTGAACGCTTGAGGGCGCCGCGATCCATATCGACCCTGATGTCATAGGGAATGGTCGACTGGGCGGTGACGACTAGGCTTCGCACGGGCGCGCCGCTGCCGGGCTCGAGCGTGCCGAAGTCGATCCTTCCCCGACGGGTCCCCGCTGATCCGATGAAGGTCGCGATGCGTTCGGGCACCCTGAGGTCGACCGCGACTTGCGCGCCGGTCTGAGGCAGGGCATCGTCGATTTCCCCGCGCCCCGAATAGCAAGTGTAGCGCACGTCCAGCGGCTGATAATAGCTGCCCGCGGCAATCGCCTGCCCCGCAGGAATGCGGATGCGGAAGGTCTCGTTGGCGACGTCGCTCGAAGCACCTGCCTCGAATGCGATCAGCGCGCCGTTGGTTGCATTGGGCTGTTCGGCGCCCGACACGAACACGATCCGGCCCATGTCTTGGTTCCAGCGAATGTCGTAGGACGCGGGACTATCCCGCCCGAGACGCGCAGCGCCGAAGGTCGCGCCGGGATCGGCGAGAAGGATGCGGACCGCGGTCACGGCGGGATTGAGCCGCCGGGCGCGCAGCGTGAAGGTGCGCTCAACGGCCGCGGGATTGAAGGGATCATAGCTGAGGTTGAGTTCGGCCGCCGACACCCGGAACTCAGCGCATGTGGCGAGAGCGGCCTGCGGCGACGCGAGCGCCGCCACGGCAAGTGACGACAACAGTATCTGCTTCTTCATTTTTGACCCTCCGGCTTTAGTTCGCCGCCGCGGACGAGGCCGTCCGCCCCCGCTGGAACCTCGATCATGTAGATGGCGGTTCCCCCGCGCACGGGCATCTCGATGCGCCAGCGGCCGGGACGCAGGCCCTGCACCGCGAAGCGTCCCGCCTTGTTGGTGAACATCTGTACGGGTTCGCGCTCCGGCTTTGTTTCTTCATAGGCGAGGCCTGCCAACAGGCTGACGGGCGTGCCGTCAGCAGCGAACAACTGGCCCGTATAGGTCACGAAGTACTCGGAGCCGATGTGCACGAGGTGCCCCGAGCGATAGGGCGGGACGAACTGGAGCGCGCCCGTTCCGAGATCATAGCCGGCGGGCGCCGCAGGCCCGTCATAGGTCACCAGTCGCGGCGAATAGGCGCTGAGCTCGGACATCACCGCCCCGCCGAGCGTGCCGGACCTGGCGAGATATTCCTTGCCGCGCGGATCGAGATAGACGGCCGTCTTGCCCAGCGATGTGTGCGGCTTGACGATAGCGAAGCTGTCATAGATCGGCCGCGCGACCGCGATCTCGCCGCCCGCCAACGCCAGCGACGCGGCGGCGCGCAGCGACGTCCGCTGATCGACGATCCCGCCTCCGTTGGCGAAGGAGGTCAGATGCGCGGCGCCCAGCTCGGCGCGGTTCCCGGTCAGGTTGAAATTGGCATTGACGCCCGTCGAGTCCTCGAAGCGATCGAGATTGACCGAAGCGTTGTACGATCCGACGCCGGTGCCGCTCGATCGCTGATAGCTTAGGCGGCCGCGCTCGCGGCGCGTGTCTATCTCGGCCGAGCCGCTCGACGCGCGATTGAAGCGATAGGTAAGCGCCAGTCGAAGGCCGAAGCGCGACTCCTGGCGCCGATCCTCGTAGGACGCCTCGGCGGTGAAAAGCAGCCGCGGATTGGCGCGCCAGCCATAGGTGGCCCTGACCGACGACTGGTCGGGGTTGCTTCCGCGACCCACCGAGTAGAAGGCGTCTGTGCTCACATAATGATCGCGGCCAATGGTCTGCGAGTAGGTCGCGCCGAATTCATAGGCGAAGGGATTGTCGGCAACGAGCGCTCCGGGGGTGGCGAACTTGCGGCTGAGCGTCTGGAAGGACGCGGTCAGCGACCGGGCGCCCTGGTCGGCGGTTCCGAGCGACAATTCGTAACCGATGTTGAGCGCGTATCCGCTGCCGGTCCGGTCGTTCTTCGATCCCGCCAGATTGAAGGCCAGTGTGCCGACGGGCGCCGCCCAAATCACCTCGACGCCTGCCACCGCGCCCTTGTCGCTTGCCTGGAAGTTTCCGCCGGCGGTCAGCTCTTCGGACAGACCGCGCCGGTAAAAGCCCGAGGCGATCGGCGTGTTGGAATAATGGCGCCCATTGGCGCTGAACGGCGCCTCGACGCCCGCGAACAGGCCGAACTCGGAGAGGCCGGCCGCGAGCAGCGTACGATCGAAATTGATCGAGAAGGAGATGACATTCTCCCGGCCGCTATCGTCGCGAATGACCAGTCGAACGTCATTAGCGCCCTGCGCAAAGGGAAAATCGCCGATGTCATAGGTGCCGGGATTGAGCCGGGTCTGCTGCACCGACTGGCCATTGACGATGGTTTCGACGGTCGAGGGTCGGGTGAGCGTGAAGGATCGCTGGCCGCGCGGCTGGATGTTCCGCTGTGGCTCGAGGTCGGCATAGACGCGCACGATCGACGCACCCGCCATCGGGCTCGCACCCGAGAAGCCGCGCGAGATCGGTTCGAGGTCGCCGACCGAATAGCGCGCGGTACGCGCAAGGTCGTCGTAGACCAATCGCGTGCCTTCGCGCCTGAAGCGGTCCTGGATATTCGCCTCGTTCTCAAGAACGAAACCGTTCAGGCGAACAGCGCTGTCGAGCAGGATGTTGGGGGTCGAAAGGCCAGTGTTACCGCCCTTGTGGACATAGTCGACATTGGCGAACGCCGTGACATAGGCGGAGAAATCCTGGGGCTGCTCGACCGGCCCTATCACCGGCTCGTATCCACCTGACACGCTGATTGCCTGACGCGGCCGCACCTCGGGACCAAGCGACAACTTCAATCCGAAGTTGGAAGGATCATAGGTGATGCCAAGGCCAAGATCGGCCAGCTCGCGCGCCGAAATGTCCTCCCGATCGCCGATCGCCATCGCCAGTTGCTGCCACGCCGCGGGGGTCAGTGCACGCTGCAGCATCGGCAGCAGCATCTTCGCGTCGACAAGGATCTGGTCATCGGTGGTCAGGACGTAGGAAATGTCGCCAAGGATGAACCCGTTGTCGGAGAGTGGGCCTCCGAGCGATATGTTCCTGCCCGTCGTGTTCAGGCGTTCGGCCGGATTGGCGCCCGCCGGGGGCGCAGCGTCTGCATCGAGATTGTTCGCCCCGGCAAAGTCATCGGTGCCCGTTACCGGTGCGACCACGCGCGTATCGGCGGCCGCCGCGATCGCCGGATGCGACAGCACGAGACCACCGATGGCCAGGATACGCCGGGCGGACATGGTCTCAGAGGCTCTCGACCGGGGTCAGCTCGACCGACAGCGTGCCGGTCGCCTGCGGCAACTCCAGTTTGATCGGAAGGACCCGGCTCTGCCCCGAAGGAACAAGCCCCAGTCCCATGCGCTGCTGGATCTGCTCGGGCTCGAAGGTCTGGCGGAATATCTCCTCGCCATTGGGCGCGCGCTGGATGACGGTCATGCGGCTGTTGCCGACATAGCCATAGGTCTGGCCGTCATTCCCGACCGTCACGACGGGCTTGCCCCTGCCATTCTCGTCGGGACGGATCTGCGCATTGGTGACCTTCAGCGTTGCTTTCGCGTTTGCCGCGCCCACGCTGACAAGAACCTTGAACCGGTGGAGCACCTGGATCGCATTCTGGTTCTCGGGAAGTGCCACCGGGAGTTGCGAGACCGTCACATAGAAATGCTCGCTCTTCGTGGGCGCCGGATCTCCAACCCACTGTACGCGAAAGGCCTGGGTCTGGCCGCCGGCGACCGTGGTCTGTCCCGGAAATACGAGAAGATTCTCGGCCTCCTCGCCCTCGACTTCCTGCAACTCCCCGTTCACGATTCTGACCGGATGCGCAGTCACCTCGACCGGGAGGGTCTCTGCAAAGGTGTTCTGCAAGCTGATGACCGTGGAGGCACGGCGTCCTGACGACTGCAAGTCCACGACCACGGGTTGGACGTTCATGGCCAGACCCGGAGCGCTCGATGCCAGAAGCGCGAGACCGGCGACGATCAAGCCCGCCGACCGACGCACGAAACGCGGAACGATGATGTTCATTTCGATGCCTTGAGGCAGAAAGGACCGGACCGGCCCGCTGG